>JANOAW010000276.1:0-4588 GCA_031411355.1 Hyphomicrobiaceae bacterium
GGCCGCCATGCCGCCGGTTTGATGAAAAATAAGCACCGCGAGGACTGCCGCGACAAAACCGACGATGATGCGACCGAGCATGTGCATCTCCCACCAAGTTCGCACCCCCGGTGCGATTCGACGAAAGTATGAGGCCAAGGCGTCAAGCACGTAAAGTGCCACGCGAACGATTTACCGAAGATTGGTCCGCTCGCATCTGCGGCGAGATACCCGAACCGAGCCAATCGGGCTGTACAGGAGGGCGGGCGAGATGCGATAAGCGCGGCAAATCATCGAGACCGGCGGAACCTGCGCAAATGAGTATTTTCAGCGAAATCTTCAGCTGGTGGGGCGGCAACTCCTGGTCCAACCGCCTTTATACAAGTTTTCGCGGTCGTCAGGTCGGCACTGACGAGATGGGAAATATCTATTATGTCCAATCGCGTGGCGTTGGCCCGCTAGGCGTTCCCCGCCGTTGGGTGATCTACAAAAACGGTGCCGAAGCCTCGTTCATCTCGCCTGATTGGCACGGCTGGATGCATTACACGGTCGATGTTCCGCCGACCGAAGAAGACTATACCCCGCGTCCATGGCAGCGAGCGCATCGTCCCAACATGACCGGCACGGCGGACGCGTATCGCCCGACGGGCTCCATCCTGGCGAGCGGCACACGGCCGAAAGCGACGGGTGACTATAAGCCTTGGACACCGCAATAACTGCGGTATCCGTCTCAGCGAGACCAGCGTCGGATCAATTGACGCTGATCTGTCTTTGTCGGTCAGCCAGCGGGTTTCGGCACACCCGTCGATCGGCCGACCCGTGCCCGATGCAACATCAACGTCGCGGCACCGACGACGAGCCCGATCGGGACATTGATGCCCATGTTGATGCCCATGCCCTTCATGGCCGCAATGGGATGATCGATGTCGAGCCCCGTCCAAGGCTTGATGATCGCCGTCAGCATGCTCGGGAACACGAACAGCAGCCCGGCTAAGCCGAACAAGACCGCCTCGAGTTTCGACGTCTTCTTGATGTACCAGCCTTGGAAAGCCAGTCCGAGGAACACGATGCCGACGGCAGTCTCGATCGAGATCTCGAGAATGTCGAACCACGTGCCGCCTTTCGGAACCTTCAGCAACAAGCCGATGCCCTGCGGATCGCACACGAACACGAACGGCGTCAGGAACGCGGGCAGCGTGTACTTCCACGATTGCAGCGTTGTTTTGTAGGGTGAGCCACCCGTCATCGCCGCAGCCGCAAATGGCGACAGCGCCGTCGGCGGCGACACCTCGGACAGGACAGCGTAGTAGAAAATGAACATGTGCGCCGCGTAGTCGGGCACGCCGAGTTTGATCAGCGCCGGCCCGGCAATGACCACGCACATGATATAGCTCGCCGTCACCGGGACCGCCAAGCCGACGACCCACACGATCAAGCCCGTGAACACGGCGGTCAGCACGAGATTGCCGGCCGCATACCCGATGATGATGTCGGCGAATCGCTGACCGAGACCGGTCAACGACGTGACGCCGACAATGATGCCGGCGCAGGCACATGTGATGGCGACGTTGAGCACGCCGCTCGTGCCTTCGGCGAACGCTTGTTGCAGTTTCGGCCCCGTCAACGCCGTGTCCCGTCGCACATAGCTCACCAGGATGGCGAGGATGGTCGCCCAGAACACGCTCAGCACAGGCGAAAAGCCGAGCAACATGAACACGATGATCGAGATCAGCGAGGAAAAGTGGTACCAGTAGGTCTTGGTGACCTTCCACAGTTCGCCCTTGGCGACCAACAGCTCATTGGCCCCGCCAGCCCCGCCGTATTTGCGCGCGTCCAATTCGACCATCACGAGAATGGCGAAATAGTAAAGGATGGTCGGAATGGTCGCCATCCAGATGACGTCGAGGTACGAAATCTTGAGATATTCAGCGATCAGAAACGCCGCGGCTCCGAGTACCGGCGGCGAGATAATGGCGCCGAGGCCACCGGCCGCGAGCAGGCCACCCGCCGCGTTCTTTTCGTAGCCGGCCTTTTTCAGCATTGGATAGGCGACGGTGCCGATCGTCACGGTGGTGGCGACCCCGGAACCGGACGGTCCACCCATCAGGAACGACGACAGCACGACGGCGCGACCGGCGCTGTTGCGACGCCCGCCCATGGCCGCGAACGAGAAGTCGATGAAGAACTTGCCGGCCCCCGAGTACTGCAGCACCGCGCCGTAGATCGTGAACAGGATGATGAGGCTCGACGAGACTTCGACCGTCGTGCCGTAAACGCCCTCGAGCGTTTGATAGAGAAAGCCGGTCAACCGCTCCAGATCATAGCCCTTGTGCGTCCACGGCGCCGGCAGATGCTTGCCGACGAGCGCGTAGGCGACGAACGTCAGCGACACGATGGGCATGATCCACCCGGTCGCGCGGCGGGTCGCCTCGAGCAGCAGCACGAGAAAAATCAGACCGGCCGCGAAATCGAGCTTGGTCGGCAGAATTGCGCGCTCGCCGAAGTCGTCGCCGCTCGGGATCACATAATCGACGCCCAACATGTAGACGACGACCGCGATACTCGCGGCAGCGCACAGCCAATCCCACCACATGATGCGATGCCGGAAGCGCTTGGCCGCGGGAAACATCAAGAACACGAGCGTCATCACGATGGCGACGTGCAACGGACGCAGGATGTATGTCGGGATGATCGGTGCGAGCCAGAACGGCGGCGAACCGGCTGCCGCGCAATAGAGGTGGAACACCGACGAGGCGATGGCGAGCCAGATCAACAGGCGACCGAGCCAGCCGGCGATTTTGTTGGTCGCGCCTTCGTCCTCTTCGATCAGTTCGGTGATGCGAGCTTGCGTATCGGCATCGAGACCGTCGCTGATTCCACCCGGGACTGGGGCGGGCGTTCCTGCCTTGGGACTGCTGGTCATTACGAGTTTCCGCCCTGTGCTGCTTTCAGGCAGCTTGGGTCGGAACACTATCGGCACATGCCAGCATCGCCTATGCCATTATTGTCGCGCATGACGGGCTAAACATGACGGGCTAAACATGACGGGCCAAACATGACGGGCCAAACATCACGCGGCTGCGCGCATCGCAGGGCGGGCGCCGAGGTGAGCGGCGATGCGATCGACGACGACCGACCAATCCCTGGGAGCGTCGACATCGGCGAGGCCGAACACGCGCAAGGCTTCGGCCGGCGTGCCACCGTCGCGAAAGATGCGCGCGCATGTCAGCCGGGCGAGGCCGACGTTCTGGTGCCACTGGGCGGGGTTCGAAAACTGGGGGTTCATGGGAGATCCCTGATGATGCCGATGGGAAACTCCGCGGACAGACGTAAATGCGATAGACAGGGTCTGGCTCGATTGGGTCGAGCAGAAGTGGGACAGGCACACCGAGCGCTCAAGCTCCACGACGCAGCACTTGGCAATGTAGAGCCTCGAGTTGATTGCATGGCAACGCTCAGTATGCCTGCCTTTCCGTGCGGTTCGGCGCGGTGATGCCCGCTGGCCGGTCCGAATTCCTGTTTATCGTCGAATACGTTATAGGCCGACGGAGTGATGCTATCGGATCACGTTCTGTTTGACGCTTGAACTTTGGTCTTGAGCGAGGCGAGCACGCGGGCTGCGGCATCCCCCAACGCGATGAACTCAACTGGACGCGACGCATAGTCTTGAAACGGTACGATAGACGCGGTCGGCACGATCGAGATCAGCGGGTTCGACGTGGAACGATCAACTGAATTGGCCATGGGAGCCTCGCTGGAAACGACCTGCACCGATTGAGACGCAACGATACGCAACGTACACGACGCAACTGACGCGGACTGACGCAACTGGACACGACGCAACGCAACCAACGCAACTTGAAAACCGACGCGAGACGACACACGCACACTGACGAGAGGCGGCGGCGAGGCTCCCAGACGAACGCAAACAAACGCGGGAGGCGACGCACACAGGACCGAGGCAGACGCGACGCACCTCGACGAAACTGAAACTGGAATACGCTGACGCAACAAACTGGACTGAACGCGACTGGACGCAACGCAACAAACTGGACGCAACTGGACGCAAACAACACGCAGCCTCAGAGACGCTCACGTCGGCTCACTGGTCGGACACGCGCTGGTCGTGAGAACGCGTACACTTAGTTCTCACCTCTCGACCGCGCTTCGTTCTCGCCAGTTCCGTCTTCGTTGCTCGTCATGGGAGTTGTTTTGCCGTCACAATCTGGCTCAAAAGAGGCGTGATCGGGCGCAGATTAGGGTATTATGCTTGACTTTCGTTCATTCTATTTTTGTTCTAGATGCGGGTTTGATCCGCGCAGTTCGGCCCAAGAGCCTGAATCTACAGCTAATTTAACGCTGTTCAAATCCATCGGGGCGCGTGGTCGCGAAGGCGGCGGACTGAGAAATTATCCACAGCAGCATCGAGGCGATGACGTTCCAGCCGGCAAACGATAGGCCGAAGAGCCGTCCAGCCGCCGCATCACAGCGCACGATCGCGATCTGATTTGTTTTCAGTCGGTCGAGAATCGATCCAGCACCGGCATTGGCCGGAGGTAACGCGCCGCTGCACGTCTCGGGGCCGGCCCAAAAGCCCCATTCGACGCCG
>JANOAW010000277.1:0-3872 GCA_031411355.1 Hyphomicrobiaceae bacterium
GGGACTGCTGCTGCTCAACAATCCGCTCAAGCGTGGACCGGCGTCATGAAAACCGCTCCCGCCTCATCGGAACACAAATCCGGTGGCCTTGGTCGTGCGGCGCAACTCGTCATCGCGTGGTCGCTGGCAGCTTTCGTTCTGGTTCCGCTTGCGGTCATGCTGGCGACGTCGCTCAAGACGCAGCGGCAGATCTTCGATCAGGGTTTCTCGTTTTTCTTCCTGCCAACACTGGAAAACTACCGCAACATCCTCGAAGGTCGGTTTCTCGGCTACGTCGGCAACAGCATCCTCGTCGGCGTGGTGGCAACGCTGCTGACGCTGACGCTTGGCACGATGTGCGCTTACGCGCTGTCGCGGTTCACATTCATGGGGCGATCCTCGCTCGCTATGGGCACGCTTCTGCTGCGCACCATCCCGCCTGCCGTGCTCGCCGTACCAATCTACTTCATCTGGAACTCCGTTGGCCTGCAGGGGCTCAACGGCTTAATCCTCGTCTATGTCGCACTCAATCTGCCGTTCACAATCTGGCTGCTGTACGGCTTCATTGAGCAGGTGCCGCGCGAGTTGGAAGAGTCAGCCGCGGTCGATGGGTGCGGACCGTTCCGCGGCTTCTTCGTGCTGATCCTGCCGTTGCTGAAACCCGGCCTTGCAGCCGCCGCCATATTCACGTTCCGCATTGCCTGGAACGAGTTGGTGCTGGCCTCCATCTTGACCAGTCGCACAACCCGCACGCTTCCCTACGCCGTGTTCCTATTCATCAAGGACACCGGCATCGACTGGGGCGAGTTGATGGCAGCCGGCGTACTGGTTGCGATCCCACCGTTGGTCTTCACATTCATGGCGGCTCGTCAGATCATCGCCGGCCTCACCGCTGGAGCTGTAAAGGGATGACAAAAGGAGTTTGACACATGCCCAATCCCCGCAAAGAACTCGATATCGTGCACGACGCGTCCATCAGCGAGCACGGCGCTTGGTTCGCCCGCTCTTTGCCGATCACGCGTGATGCTATGCTCAAGAACGTATTCCGCTTCGGCCAGATGCCGCAGACGGATCGTGCCTTCGTCGATGCCGTTATCCCCGGCCACAATCGCATCCTCATGGGTGCGCTCGGCCGCGGCACCGCGGACGAAAATCTCAAGCCGCAAGTCGAAACCGCCGAAAACTACCACATCGACTTTATCCGCGCGCTGCCCGGCAACGGCGCTGCGCTTCACTCACACGACACCGAGGAAACCTTCATTTGTTTGACGGGCAAATGGCGCGTGGCCTGGGGTGACAACGGCGAGGAGCATATCGACCTGAACTATCTCGACGGCATCTGCTGCCCGCCCGGCGTCATGCGCACGTTCATCAATGTCTCAGACATCGAGGCGCTGCTGCTCTCGATCCTCGGTGGGCGCGAACCCGGTCACGTGATCTGGTCGAAATCGATCCAATCCAAAATGGCGAAAGCGCACCAGCCGTAATGTTCGCCCCAATACTGGATTGGCTTCTGGCATCGATGGACCCGTCGCGCGCGCACAGCCTTGATGCGGCTGTCGCGTGGCATGGGCGATTGATGGTGCTGGCCTGGGCCGTGCTGTTGCCGCTCGGCGTGATTGTCGCGCGTTTTTTCAAGGTTACCTCTCGGCAGAAATGGCCTGATGAACTCGACAACAAGACATGGTGGCACGCGCATCAAGCACTGCAGTATACAGCCGCTGTCTTGCTGGTCGTGGCGCTGGTGCTGATCTGGCGGCCGCTTCAGGCAGGTTCGCCCTGGCATGCTTGGCTCGGTTGGATCGTCATCGCGGCCTGCCTGTTGCAGTTCATTGGCGCATGGTTGCGCGGAAGCAAAGGCGGGCCAACCGGTCCGCAAATGGACGGTTCGCTCGCAGGCGATCACTACGACATGACGCCCCGCCGGCGCCTGTTCGAGCGCATACACAAGAGTGTAGGCTACGTTGCCCTCGCGCTCTCAATGGCAGCCATTGGCTCAGGTTTCTGGCGCGTCAACGCGCCGCGCTGGATGCCGGTCATACTGGCCCTGTGGTGGCTCGCGCTGATCGTGCTCTGGTCCGTCTTGCAGGCACGTGGCCGAGCCATCGACACCTATCAGGCCATCTGGGGCCCAGGCGCAAAGCATCCCGGCAACGCCGTTCCACCGACTGGTTGGGGTGTACGCCGACCGCAATCACAACAGATCAAACGCCATGACTGACTACACGATCCTCGATCGCCGCTTCGGTTCCCTCATCATCGGCCACGCCAAGCTGGAGCGGCTGTGGACAGGAGGCCGATGGTTGGAGGGGCCTGCCTACTTCGCGGCTGGCCGCTACCTCGTATTCTCCGATATTCCCAACGATCGCATCATGCGCTTCGACGAAACAAGCGGCGTTGTTTCCGTTTTCCGCGAGCCGGCCCGCAACACCAACGGTCACACCGTCGATCAGCAGGGGCGCCTCATCTCGTGCGAGCATCGCGGCCGCGGCGTGTCGCGCACGGATCACGATGGCCGCGTGACGATGCTGGCGACGCACATGGACGGCCGTCGCTTCAACTCGCCGAACGACGTGGTCGTTAAGTCAGACGGCAGCATCTGGTTTACAGACCCGACCTATGGCATCGACAGCGACTACGAGGGCGACGCGGCCATCTCCGAGATCGGCGCGTGCAACGTTTATCGTCTGGATCCCGTCAGTAAAGCCTTGAGCATCGTGGTGTCGGATCGACTTCGTCCGAATGGTCTCGCCTTCTCGCCAGACGAACGCAGCCTCTATGTCAGCGATACCGGCGCATCACACATCGAAGGCCATCCGCGCGCGATCACGGCCTATGCTGTGTCAACTGATGGACGCAGCGTCAATGCACCACGCACATTTGCTGTCTGCGATGCCGGTTTCTATGACGGCTTCCGGTGTGACCGGCACGGCAACGTCTGGACATCAACCGGTGAAGGCGTGCGCTGCTATGCGCCCGACGGCACGCACATCGGTACCGTGAAAGTGCCCGAGATAGCGGCGAACCTCTGCTTCGGCGGCCTCAAACGCAATCGCCTCTTCATCACCGCTCAAACGTCCCTCTATGCAATCTTCCTGAACACGACCGGCGGAATAGCGGTGTCGATGTAGCCGTCGCCGATAGTCTTCGTCGAGAAGCGGCATATGATTTCTGGCTTGTCCGCTTTGCAGAGAACAGCTACCCCGAAAATCACACGCTGGCGCTGCGACCGCTGCCGACTGCGAACGACACTGGTGCAGCCCATGTCGCCCGTTTCGACGCGGGGCGTCTTCTGCGCAGGGCACCTCCTGGACCTGGACACACGCTCGCACGCCGCGCCTAGGCGTAAAGTTTTGACGGCTCGTGGCCTCAAAACTTGACGCCGTCGGCTTACTCGGCGTGCGCAGGGCGTGGCCAGGCCAGGAGGAATGCCCATGCCGTACAACACCCACGAATATGAAACTTGGGACGACAACAGCGACTACCGCGACCACGTGCCGATCAACCGACACATCGACCGACCGCTCACAGCGGACGACTTCTGCGCTATCGCGACGGTTGGCGTTGCAGCAGCCATCATCGCTCAGCCGCAGGCTCTCGGCGTAGCACGCACACTCCTCCGCTCGTACCGAGCATCACCTCTGCCACAGGCCGACCGACTGGCAACACCTCACGATTTCGCCTGGCGCGCAGTCCACATTTCGGCCGCTGAACTTCGCGCCATCGCGCTGCGCATTCACGTGGCAACCCTCCACGAAGATCAACGCATCATCTCACAAATCGTCCTCAACGCCGTTGTCGGCGGCACCGCTGCGCAGGCATCGCAGCCGCGCGAGCTCGCACGCTACGTGCCACGCGCACTGCCGCAGGGCTTCCGCCCCTACCGATAAGGC
>JANOAW010000278.1:0-4287 GCA_031411355.1 Hyphomicrobiaceae bacterium
CGTCATGGGCAAGAAACCTGGCCGCCTGCTTGAGATCATGGACATCAAATCCCACAGAAAAGCAGAGAACTGGGAGAGCATGCCGATCGAGGAGGTCATGGACTTGCCGACGTTCGTCCATCTACGGTCGCACGTCTGGAAACTACTGAAATCCAGGGATGCCGGTGGCGCAGGCGATCACTGAAATGGGATGCGGTCGCAAGCCGTGAAAGCGCCGAAATGACGGCTCGACCGTCGCAACAGGGAGAATGAAATGCGCAAGACACTGACGACAGCCGCCGCGCTGCTCGCGTTTACCACGGGGGCGATGGCCCAGCAGGCGCCGACCAAGATCAATATCTCGGTGCAGCCAGCCCTCTATTCGCTGTTCCCGATCTTCCTCGGCACTGAAAAGGGCTGGTGGAAAGAGGTCGGTCTCGAACCCTCCTTCTCGTCGTTCCCCGCCGGCGCGCCCCAGATCGCGGCGTCGGCCGCCAAGACATGGGACGTGGGCGGCACCGGTTCGGTGCCCGGCGTGCTCGGCGCTTCGCGCTTCAACATCAAGACAATCGCCATCACCAACGACGAAAGCGCAACCAACGCGATAATGGCGCGCCCGGCGGACGCCAAGGAGATCAATGCCAATCCGGCAGCGGCCCTCAAAGGCAAGCAGGTATTGATCACCATCAATTCGACCGTCGATTACGTCCTGCAGAATTGTCTCAAGAAGTGGGGCATGGCGCGCAGCGACGTGCAGGTGGTCAACCTCGCGCAGGCACAGATTATCTCCGGCATGTCGTCGGGTGAAGGTAAGATTATGGGACTGTGGGCGCCAAACATCTACACCGTCGAGGAGCGCCTCAACTCCGAACCCATCTGCACCGGTAAAGATGGCGGCGCCATCGTGCCGGGCAACTTGGTCGTGCGCGAGGAGTTCCTCAAGGAAAACCCGGACGCAGCAGCGAAGTTCCTCGCCGTATTCCTGCGCGGGGTCTCCTGGATCAAGGCGAACCGCGCCGAGGCGGTGACCCTTATGGACAAGTACTACAAGGCGGACGGTGTCACGATCTCCGCGAAGGCGCACAACGCTGAGATCGATCGCCGCCCGATGTACACGCTCGAAGAACAGGTCAAGATGTTTGACCGCACATCCGGCGACTCGACTGTCGATGGCTGGTTCAAGGGCCTCGGCGAATTCCTGCAAGGTGTCGGCACTATTCCGGCAGTGCCCGAGGGCAAGAGCTTCCTCACTGACGAATTGCTCAAGCGCATCATGGCGGACCCAAAGCTGCGCGACTTCGCAATGGGTAAGTAACTCGCCACCGCGGAGCGGCCGCACATGGCCGCTCCGTCCCCCCTTCAAGAGAACCACATGACGATCGTCTCCCTCAAACGTGCAGCCAAGACGCCAGCCTCGGAAAGTGACAACGCGCGCGCCGTCGTCGAGGAGATGCTCGCCACGATTGCCAAAGGCGGCGAGCAGGCTGTGCGCGACTACGCGCTGAAGCTCGACAAGTGGTCGGGCGACATCATAGTCACCAAGGACGAGATCGAGCGACGCACGCGCGATTTGCCCGCGCACCTCAAGGCCGATATCGACTATGCGACGGACCGTGTGCGCCGCTTCGCCGAGGCGCAGCGCGCCAGCATCCGGGATTTCGAGATCGAGCTCTCGCCCGGCGTCATGACGGGCCAGAAGATGGTGCCGATCAATGTGGCGGGCTGCTACGTGCCGACAGGTCGCTACGCGCATATCGCGTCGGCCTACATGTCGATCGCAACGGCGCGCGCTGCTGGCGTGAAGACCATTATTGCCTGTTCTGCGCCCTATCGTGGTGAAGGCATGCATCCGTTCGTGCTCTACGCCATGGATCGCGCGGGTGCCGACGTCATCATGACGCTCGGCGGTGTTCAGGCGGTCGCCGCGATGGCGCAGGGACTGTTCACGGGCAAGCCCGCCGACGTGCTCGCCGGCCCTGGCAACAAGTTCGTCGCGGAAGCCAAGCGAATGCTGTTCGGGCAGGTCGGCATCGATGTGTTCGCCGGCCCATCGGAAGTGGCTGTGATCTGTGACGAGACGGCTGATCCCGAAATCGTTGCGGCCGACATCGTCGGCCAGATCGAGCACGGACATGAGAGCCCGGGCTGGGTACTGACGACATCAAAGCCGCTCGCAGACAATGTGATGAAGCGCATCCCGGAACTGATCGCGACATTGCCGCCGACGGCGCGCGATGCCGCAAGCGCGGCGTGGCGCGACTACGGAGAAGTTGTGCTGTGCGATACGCGCGAGGAACTCGTGCGGGTCTCCGACACGTACGCCTGCGAACATCTGCAAGTGCAGGCGCGGGACCTGGACTGGTGGCTCGCCAACCTGACCAACTACGGATCATTGTTCCTTGGCGAGGAAACGACCGTCGCCTACGGCGACAAGGCGACGGGGCCGAACCACATTCTGCCAACCAAGGCCGCTGGCCGCTATTCGGCGGGCCTGTCCGTGCACAAATACCTGAAGCCGCTCTCGTGGCAGCGCATGACGCGCGAGGGGTCGAAGAACGTTGCACTCGCCACCGCACGCATCTCACGCATCGAAGGCATGGAGGCGCACGCCCGCTCCGCCGATGTTCGTCTCGACAAGTATTTTCCGGGCTCGAACCTCGACAGAGGCAAGCCGGTCACAGAGTGACCGAGAGGCATCCGCATGACAGGAAAACCGCTCCAAATCGATCTCTCGCAACCACCCCCCATCCCGGAGGACGGCATCACGGCGGCCATCGATGTGCTGCGCTCAGGCTGGCTGCACCGCTATGGCGAAACGCTGGGTGATCGCTCCGAAGTGTCATTGCTTGAAGAGGAATTCGCGGCCTCTGTCGGCGCGAAATACTGCGTCGCGGCCAATTCCTGCGGCAGCACGATGTTTCTGGCCCTGATCTGCTCGGGCGTGAAGCCCGGCGACAAGGTGTTGATGAACGCTTTCACGCTGGCGCCCGTACCTGGTGCGATCGCACACGCGGGCGCAGAACATGTACTGGTCGAGATCACGCCCGATCTCACCATGGACCTCGCTGACTTCGAGGCGAAGGCGCGTGCGAGCGGCGCGAAGCATCTGCTGCTGTCGCACATGCGCGGCCACATCACCGATCTGCAAGCGGTGACGGAGATCGCGGACCGTCTCGGCATCACCGTGATCGAGGACTGCGCGCATACCATGGGCGCCTCATGGGCTGGCCGACCGACCGGCACGTACGGCAAGGTCGGCTGTTTCTCGTTGCAGGCCTACAAGCACATCAATGGTGGCGAGGGCGGGCTGCTGGTTACCGGCGACGACGATATAGCGGCGCGCGCAATTCTCTACTCCGGCAGCTACATGCTGTTTGGGCAACATCGCCTGCGTCCAAGGGATGACGTATTCAAGCGCTGGACAGATGTGACGCCAAACTACTCGATGCGCATGTCAAATCTCGTCGCAGCCATATCGCGGCCACAGATCGCATTGTTGCCGGAACGCGCGCGCGCGTGGAACGAGCGACACGATCGATTGGCCGGCGGGTTGTCGCGCATTGCCGGCATCGGTTTGCCGAAGCGGCCCCAGGCGGAGGCCTACGTACAGAGTTCGATCCAATTCACCGTTGCGGGACTCGACGAGGCGACGTTTCGCATTTTCATGGAGGGTTGCCGCAGCCGCGGTGTTTACCTGAAATGGTTCGGCAACCGGGAAGCCACCGGCTACACGTCGCTATCCGAGCAGTGGCGTTTTCTGAAGGATGCCCACACCCCACCACGGACGCACGCAATAGTTGGCCGTCTTTGCGATATGCGCATCCCGCTGAGCCTGAGCTTGCCCGAATGCGATGCCATCGCCACCGTCATCGCGGACGAGCTCGCGGCAGTGTGTTGGCGCGAGCGACGAGCCATCAATTCGGACTAGCAGGCTGTTGAAATAGTCCGCTCGACGCCGCCCGGCAAATCATGATTCCCCTGTCGCCAATTGAAAGCTGATGGCGGAGCAGGACGATGCGTGGATCGCATGCGGTGACGGGCTCGATGTTTGCGATCGTCGACATCGAGGCGCGCATTCGCGAGGACCACCCGATCCGCGTGATCCGGCGCATCGTCAACGACACGCTCGGGGCCCTCGATGCCGATTTCGAAGCCATGTATTCGGACATCGGCCGGCCCTCGATCCAGGGCCGCCACGAGTTGCGACCAGAACGGTCGGATCGATGCTCTCATCGACCTTCAACGTGCGACCGTTGGCCAGCATCACCTCGATCGGCGCCAGGCGCTGTCGCGCTGGAGCGGGCGCGC
>JANOAW010000279.1:0-2059 GCA_031411355.1 Hyphomicrobiaceae bacterium
TCGCGCGTCGGCCAGGCTTTCGTGATCGATCCCAAATCGTGGAAGATCGCCTACAGCGGTCCGCTCGCCGCCGATCCGATCTCGGCCGTGGTCGAAGGCAAACCGGTCAGCGTCGCTTCGGTGAACGTCGCCGGCCAGTCGATCAGCTTCCCGGGCCGTTCGGCCGCAGCGAAAGCCGGCTACGCCAAGATCTCCTACGCCGAGACCATCGCGCCGATGATCGAAGCGAAGTGCATCGCCTGCCACCAGGAAGGCGGCATCGCGCCGTTCGGCTTCGATGGCTATGAGAAGGTGAAGCAGTTCTCCGGCATGATCCGCGAAGCGGTGCGCACCGATCGCATGCCGCCGTGGGACGTCGATCCGCATGTCGGCAAGTTCGCCGACGACAAGTCGCTCTCGGGCGACCAGATCAAGACGCTGATCAACTGGATCGAAGCGGGCTCGCCGCGTGGCGATGGACCGGATCGTCTGTCGGCCGTGAAGCACGTCGCGCAGGAATGGCCGCTCGGCAAGCCGGACCTGATCGTCGACATTCCGAAATACACCATCCCGGCGACGGGCTATGTCGACTACCAGTATCCGACCGTTCCGAACCCGCTGACCGAAGGCAAATGGCTGAAAGCGGCGACCGCGAAAGTTTCGCAACGCCAGGCCGTGCACCACATCCTCTCGGGCGTGATCCCGGAAGGCGCGACCACCAAGGGCATGCAAGCCTGGGGCGGCGGCGTCGGCGGCTACACGGTCGGCATGGAATCGACCGTTGCGCCCAAGGGCATCGGCTCGTGGATCCCGTCGGGCGGCCAGTTCGGCTACCAGATGCACTACACCCCGTTCGGCAAGGAGGTGGTCTCGGCCGAGCAGATCGGTCTCTACTTCTACAAGGATGGCGAGAAGCCTGAGCTGATCATGCGCGAAACACCGCTGGTCGATCAGTTCATCGACATCCCGGCCAACGACCCGGCCCACAAGGAAGTCGCCTACTTCAACTTCCCGCACGATGCGATCCTGCACACGGCGGTTGTTCACGCGCACTACCGCGGCACGTATTCGAAGCTCGAAGTGCTGTCGCCGGATGGCAAGCGCGAGACGATCCTCAACGTGCCGTTCTACGACTTCAACTGGCAGCGCATGTACGAGTTCGAAAAGCCGATCAACATCAAGGCCGGTTCGAAAGTGATCGCGACCTACGTCTACGACAACTCGAAGCGGAACCCGGCCAACCCGGATCCGAACAAGGAAATCGTGTGGGGCGACCAGTCGTTCGAGGAAATGTTCTACACCTCGCTGCGTTATCGCTGGGCGGACGAGTCGGTGGCTCACCCGACCAAGTATGATGACGACCTGAACAAGACCCGCCTGATCGGCATGCTCGACGACAACCTGGATGACAAAGTCCAGATGTCGGAACTGCGTGGCCGGTTCAAGGACATGATCGGCAACCCGATGGCGTTCGGCATGGTCGACAAGAACAAGGACGGCGGCATCGACATGGACGAGTTCAATGCTGCGATGTCGATGATGCGCAAGCCGGCTCCGGCTGCCCCCACGGCCTCGGCGACGCCGAAGCCTGCCAATGGCGGCGGTCAGTAAGTCGACTGAACGTCACTGAATGATTGCAACGCCCCGGCCCCCAAGGCCGGGGCGTTTGCTTTTGTGGTTTGCGTCATGTCCAAATGTCGGGAGACGATGGGACGGGGCGTCCTGTGGCCCGAGGGACGGGTTGGCCGGCCCGGTTAGGACAAGGAAATCCCATGCGCTTCCTGATGCTGATGTATCCCGGTCCGCAGGCCGAGGACGAGACAAGCCCCGTGCCGCCCGGCCCTGAAGGCCAGCAGCTGCTGCAGGACATGATGGCGTTCAACCAGCGCATGGTGGATGCGGGCATCATGAAAGGCGGCGAGGGACTGAAGCCCAGCCGCAAGGGCGCACGCGTGAAGTTCGGCGGACGCGGCTCGACCGATGTGACCGACGGGCCGTTCACCGAGACCAAGGAAGTGCTGGGCGGCATCTGGATCATCGTGACGGCGACGCTGGCCGAGGCGGTCGCGTGGGCGCGGCA
>JANOAW010000280.1:0-2053 GCA_031411355.1 Hyphomicrobiaceae bacterium
GTCGCCATGTTCCAGACGAAGAAGCCCGTCGCTTCAGCGTTGACGACGGTATCTTTGCGGGCGCCGTTCGCGGTCTGGTTGGCCGCGAACATGACCATGGGCGGATCATAAGTCAGATTCTGCCATTGACTGAACGGCGCGAGATTGGCGACACCGTCACGCGAAATTGTCGATAGCCAGCCGATCGGACGCGGTACGGTGCAGCTTTTGAAGGGATCGAAGCGAAGCGGCGGCCGTTGGGTACGTGGGTCGTAGTGCATGATGCTCTCCGGTTTGGGCGGCGGTGCAATACGGCAGAACTATCTTTTCCCTACAGCGACGCGCCGCCACAGATCGAGATTTCCTGCCCGGTGATGACGCCCGCGTGTGGCGACAGCAGAAATGCGACCAGGGCCGCAATCTCTTGTGGGCGGATCAGCCGGCCGATCGGCGGCGTTTCCGGTGCGATGACGACGCGTTCCGGATCGGTCAGCATGGCCGTCTCGGTGGCGGCGGGGGCGATGACGTTGACGGTGATGCCGCGGCCCACCAGTTCTTTGGCCCAGCTGCGTGCCAGGGCGACGAGGGCTGCCTTGGCCGCGCCGTACTGGCTCTTGCCGACGACGCCTCTGGCAGCGCGGCTGCCGATCAGGACGATCCGCCCACCCGCTCGCATCTGCGGCGCGACGTGATCGGCGAGCGACATCGCCGCATCGACGTGTAGCCGCCACAGCAACGCGCCGGACTCATGGTCGAGTTGTCCGAGCCGTGCCCCACGCATGACGCCGGCCGCGTGCACCAGTGCATCTGGCGGCGCGAGGGCTGCGATGATGGGCGCGCGTGCCGCGTGATCAGCCAGGTCGACCGTAATGGCCTCGAAGGCCGCATGCGTGATGACGGGGGCTGCCAGATCGAGCCCGACCACCCGCCAGCCATCGTCGAGCAAACGCTGAGCGATCGCCTTGCCGATGCCCGAACTCGTGCCGGTCACGATGGCCGTCGGCATGGCGCTGCGCCTCACGTCGGTTGAAAGTTCACGCTCTTCAGCAGCTGTCCCGCGCGCACGATCTCGCTACGGATGAATGCTTTGCTGGCGTCGATGCTTTCGGCCACGGGTTCGATCAAAGTCGTGGTCAGCCGTTTGACGATGGCCTCGTCGCGCATCGTGTCTTGAATGAGCCCATTCAACTGCGTTTGAATATCTTTTGGTGTGCCCTTCGGCACCCACACGCCGTACCAGGATTGGAACTCGAATCCAGGCAGGCCGGCTTCGGCCATGGTCGGCACGTCCGGCGCGAGCACGGATCGTTTGGCGGTGGCGATGCCGATGGCGCGCACCCGTGTGCCCTCGATCGCCGCCGGCAGGAGAGCGAAGCTCGGATCGATCAGCAACTGCACCGATCCGCCCATGATATCCTGCAGCGCCGGCTGCGTGCCGCGATACGGCACGAGCGTGATGTCGACACCTGTGCGGCGCAGGAATTCGATCGTGGCCAAGTGCCCCGCCGACCCGAGTGACGAAATGGCGAAATTCCATTTCGTCGGCTCGGCTTTGGCGGCGGCGAGTACGTCGGCGAGTGTTTTTTGCGGCAGGCCGGCCGACATGACACAAACCAACGGCGCGACAGCAGTCCGCGCGACGATCTCGAGATCGACCTCCGGATTGAAATCGGCGGCCTTCAGCACGATGGGCATGACGGCGGTGTTGAAGGCGCTCGCGAGCAGCGTATAGCCATCGGGCGGCGACGTGATGACGGCTTTGGTGCCGACCAGGCCTGCCCCACCGACACGGTTTTCAGTGATGGTCGTGACGCCGAACTTGACGGCGATGCGATCAGCCACCAGTCGGCCGAGGGCGTCGTTGGCGGCGCCGGGCGGCCACGGCACGATGACCTTTACGGTCAGGTCCTTGGACGGCCAAGCGCCTTGAGCCAGGGCGGGCATGCCGAACGACGCCGCGGCAACGGCGCTGCCGACGGCCTTGATCACGTCACGTCTTTTCATGGCGTTTCCCCTCGATACTGCGATTGATCATCCGACGGCGCGGCGCACCAGCAACCCCGTCGCCGCGACC
>JANOAW010000281.1:0-6242 GCA_031411355.1 Hyphomicrobiaceae bacterium
TTACATCTTCTACCAAAAAGCTATTTACAATGCCTAAAGAATCTGCATTTGGTGTGGTGTTAAAGTATAATGCGCCACGCAAAAAATGCGTAGTTGTATCTGTTAAAAAAAACTGATTGGCCGTAGCAACATCACCACCTACATTAAAAAATAAGCCATGCACACCATTTGGCGTAGCCATGAACAGGCGTGCGGTCTCCCGATGTCCCGACGACATCTTCTTCAACGCTTCCGGCCGCGAAACTGCGAAAACGCTGTCGATCTGTTTTTGCCTCTCTGCCGCCGGCAAGCCCATCGAGTCGATCACGGCGAGCGGACCATCGGCAAGCCCGATATGTGCGCTGCGGCTCCGGCTGGACATGAAGTCGCCGGTTGCCGTCATCGGCTCCATCGGCGCCCGCACGCAGCGCGGAATGCCCGAACCGCCGAATTGGGTCGTCGCTGGATCGCAATCACGCAACGACAATAGCGACCAGGCAAACTCCGAGCAATACATGTCGATTTTCGGACCTGGCAGCCCGAGCCCGGCTTGAGCCAGCGACTTCACGAATTCGACGGGTTGGCCCGCCTTGAATTTAGGCGCGCTGTAATCGCTGTTGAAGCTCAGCCGATTTGGAAAAATCGTGCGCGCGTTGTCGGTGAAGCGGGTTACCCACGCCTGCAAATTCGCGCGCTGTGCCTCAGTCAGATTGCGTGGGCGAACCACGTGCATGAACGACACTTGCCGATAATTCGAACTACGCAGGTCGCTCGGCGTATTATATTCGGCATTGAGCGGATTATCGAGATTGTTGAGCTTGCCGTCCTTGATGTAGGCGAGGCCGACATGGCTCACGCCCATCTGCACGTTGGGATAAGGGCCAGCGCCGCCCCAGTCGGGCCAGAAACTCAAGATCAGGTCGCCGGTCTGGAACAAGCCGGTTTTGCCGAGCCGATCGCCCATCCCGCTGCGCGCCGTCTCGATGATGCGCAACCCGAGACCTCCGCCGGCGGGATGCACGAAATCGACCAGCGTATCTGTGGTCGGGATCTGCTCAGGGATAGCACCGCGCGCACTCTTGGGCAGAGCGAAAAAGGCGGGGATGTTCAACGATTTGGCGAGGCGTGCATTGGCCTTGTCGCTGGCCGTGAATTGCTTCATCGGCACTTGCGCTGACGCGGGCGCCGATCCGCCGTCACATGCCCATATGGCCAGTACCGCAAGCGCCGCCGCCGACGCCTTCATCGATCGAGCAATCACGATTGAACTCCCCACCAATAACGCATCCACCGACATATTAACGTGGCGATTGAATAACTGTCGATGCAGTTCGGCGTAACAAGCGGAAAAATGCGGAACCTGTGATCTTGAATGCACACGGCCGGACCATCGCTGATCCGGCCGCTGGCATCATGTGCACGTGACGCCAAACTCAGTAGTTGTAAGCGCGTTCACCGTGATCGTTGATATCAAGTCCTTCGCGCTCCTGGTCCGTGCCGGCTCGCAGGCCAACGACCACGTCGACGAACTTGAACAGGATGGCCGACAACACACCCGACCACGCCAGGGTGAACGCGACCGCCTTGAACTGCTTGAACACTTGATCCCGCATGACGAACTCGGCCGCAACCTTGCCTGTCTCGTAGTCGAAGATGCCTGTGCCACCGAGGCTCGGTGCGATCAGAATGCCGGTGCCGATGGCGCCGATGATGCCGCCGACGCAGTGGACGCCGAAGACATCGAGCGCGTCATCGTAGCCCATGCGGTTTTTCACCGACGAGCAGAAGACAAAGCAGACCGCACCCGCGACGAGACCGAGGACCATCGAGCCCATCGGGCCGGCGTAGCCAGCGGCGGGCGTCACAGCCACGAGACCGGCGACGACACCCGAGACAAGCCCGAGAACGCTCGGCTTGCCCTTTTCGAACTGCTCGGCAACCATCCACGCGAGGCCGGCTGCAGCAGTGGCGACAAAAGTGTTGACCATGGCGAGCGCCGCGGTGCCGCCGGCTTCGAGCGCCGATCCGGCATTGAAGCCAAACCAACCGACCCACAGCAGGGCTGCGCCGACAACGGTCATCGTGAGCGAATGCGGTGCCATGGCTTCGCGGCCGTAACCCACGCGTTTGCCGATGATCAGTGCCCCAACGAGACCCGCGATGCCGGCATTGATGTGCACGACCGTGCCACCGGCGAAGTCGAGCGCGCCCCATTTGAACAACAGCCCGGCATTGCCGTTGACGGCGTCGAGTGCCGCCTGAGCCGCTGCTTTCTTGGCGTCGTCAGTGCCGGCATCGAGCAGGGCTTTGGCGGCCTTGGCGATATCGTCGGGCCCGGCCCAGTACCAGACCATGTGCGCGACCGGGAAGTAGACCAGGGTCACCCACATCGGCACGAACAGCATCACCGCCTTGAATTTCATGCGCTCGGCGAATGCGCCGACGATCAGCGCCGGCGTGATGCAGGCAAACGTCATCTGGAACGCAATGTAGGCCAACTCATTGATCGGCACGCCGATGGAAAAAGACGCCACGACCGAGTCGGGCGTGACGCCGCGCAGGAAGGCTTTGTCGAACGAGCCGATGACATTGTTGAACAACTTGCCTTCGGTGAACGTCACCGAATAGCCGTAGAGCACCCATATGACCGATACAACGCACACGGTGTAAAAAATCTGCATCAACATGGAGAGCATGTTTTTCGTGCGCACGAGGCCGCCGTAAAACAGCGCCAGGCCAGGCACCGTCATCAACAACACCAGCACGGTCGCCATCAAAAGCCAAGCCGTGTCACCTTTATTGGGCGATGGAGTGGCTTGGGCGACGGCGGCACTGGCACACAACAGCGACATCACCGCGAGCGCACTGGCCCCGGCGAGCGCCTTCGATCGACTTCCAAACGTCATTTCAAGTCCCCCGATGAGTGGAATAGATGTGACTGGGTATGCACAGTGATCAGAGCGCTGCGTCGTCGATTTCACCTGTGCGGATGCGCACCGTGTGGTCGATGCTCGACACGAAGATCTTGCCGTCGCCGATGGATCCAGTCTTGGCCGCTCGAACGATGGCGTCGACCGCGGTTTGAACGAGATCGGAGGCAATCACCGCTTCGATCTTGATCTTCGGCAGGAAATTGACGGCGTATTCAGCGCCGCGATAGATCTCGGTATGCCCCTTCTGGCGTCCATAGCCTTTGACCTCGGTAACGGTCATGCCTTGCAGGCCGAGATCAGTCAGAGCGGCACGCACTTCCTCGAGCTTGAACGGCTTGATGATCGCGGTGACGAGTTTCATAGCACCTCCTGAGCCCCGGCCGCATTTCGGCCGCAGTTAACGCAGGCTTAACAAGAACCGTGCCACTTACGAATTTTGAATGTAAGGCATTGAAAAATAATATGTTTATAGGTTTTTATCAGCCATTCGCTCGCGACGGCGCTTGCGCTATTTGCCTATTTTTTCATCTGAATGGTAGAAATATGCGCACGCTGCTCCTCTCGGCGCCGCAGCGTACCTTAGTCGATATGGCGGCATAGCTTTCGATGCGCTCTTGACCTCGTGGCGGGTGGCCGCGCATTTTCGGCCGAGCGTGCGTCAGACCGACGATCGACAGATAGGGTGTGCCATTCAGACCGGTTCAGGGACTGACCAAGAGACGCCGCTGTTCGCGTTCGGTATCCAACGGCTCGGCTCGCTTGCGCTCGCGCACCCATGGCTCACGGCGTTGGTGCTGATGGCGGTGACGGCGCTGGCGACATTCGGCGTCTTGCGCCTCAAAGCCGACGACAGTCTGTCCGAACTGTTTCGAACTGACAGCGTCGCGTTCAAGCGCTTCGAAGAAATCGATCGCCGCTTTCCGTCCAACGAATACGATGTCCTGATCGTCGTCGAAGGTAGGGATCTGCTCGGTCGCAAAGGCTTGACCGCATTTCGAGACACGATGGTCGACTTGCAACTGGCGGACGGCGTCGACGGCTTGGTCTCGATGTTGTCGGCACGCGGTAAGCCTGACGACAAGGGGTATGCGGCGCCGATCGTGCCTGACCAGCTGCCGGATGCCGAGGCAGCCTACGCTGAAACGATCACCAATTTGCGCACCAACGACATCGTCCGAGGCAAGTTTCTGTCCGATGACGGCACGTTGGCGTTGGGCGTCATCGCGCTCGATCGCGCCGCGATCGACAAGGGCGACGGCCGCGCTGTCATCGAAAACATCCGCAAGCAGGCCGAAGCCAGTTTGAAGCCCGCGGGTTTGAAGGTGCAGCTCACGGGCGCCCCGGTGATGAAGCAGGAAATCAAGAACGCCATCGAGCGCGACCAGATCCTCTACAACGGACTCGGTCTCGCGACCGGCATCGTCATCGCGTTCCTGTTCTTTCGCTCGTTCGCCTTCGTCGCGATGGCAGCGGTGCCGCCGATCCTCGGTGTCATTTGGTCACTCGGTTTGCTCGGCTGGATGGGCATCAAGTTGAACTTGTTTCTCAACATCATGACCCCGCTCGTCATGGTCATGGGCTTTGCCGACAGCATGCAGATGATTGGCGCCATCCGGGATCGGCTCGCCAAGGGTGACGACGTTGTTTCAGCGATCGGCTTTGCGATCCGCATCGTCGGTCCAGCCTGCGTGCTCGCCCACGGCGCCGCATTGTTGTCGTTTCTGACGTTGATGACCTCCAAGTCTGCCCTGGTCTACACGTTCGGTATGGCAGGCTCTCTTGCGACAGGCGTGTCGCTCGTCGTCGTCATGCTCAGTCTACCCGTGTTCGGCTTAGCGCTCCTGCATGCCCGTAAAGTCGAGGGACCGGTTCCCGGCGACACGGCCATCGCATGGCTCGGCAACCTGATCGGCCACATCGTCGATGCGGTCTTGCGCCGGCCGGTGCCCTTTGCTGTCGGGGGCTTGGCATTGTTCATGCTCTGCCTCGCGGCCCACATGTCGCTGCAGCCCCGCTACCGTTTGGCTGATCAGGTGCCTGATCGGGAACAGGCTGTCGCCGCCACCTCGAGCCTTGATCGCAAGCTGACGGGTGGCAATCCCGTGCACGTGATGATCAGCTGGACGGATAAAGCGGCCGTCAGCGATCCCCGCGTGCTCGCCGTCACGGCGGATGCTCACAGGGTGCTCGAAAAGGAGGCTGGCCTCGGCAACGTGTGGTCACTCGACAGTTTGCGCCGATGGCTCGCCGATGCCGGCGAAGTCGGCCCGGACGCAGTCAAACGCTATCTCGGCCTCCTGCCTGAACATCTCGTGCGCCGTTTCATCACCAAGGACGAAGACCGCCTGTTGGTGACGGGCCGCCTGCCGGACATCGATGCGAGCCAGATCGTGCCCATCGTCGACCGCATCGACGCAGCCCTCGACCGCGTGCGAGCGGCGCATCCCGGCTTCGACGTCTCGGTCACGGGTCTACCCGTCGTCGCAGCCCGCAGCAGCGCAACCATGATCGCCCAATTGAAGAGTTCGTTGCCCTACGAAGTCGCCATCGTTTGTCTCTTGATCGGCCTCGCCATGCGTTCATGGGGGCGCGCCGTGATGAGCGTCATTCCCGCATTGTTTCCGGTGCTGGCAGCCGGCGCTGTCTTGAAAGTCACGTCCGACGGCCTGGAGTTTTCGAGCGCCATCGCCATGATCGTCATTTTCGGCGTCGGTATCGACAGTCTCATCCATTTTCTCAACCGCTTGCGCCTCGAAGAAAAAGCCGGCGAGCCGCTCGGCGAGGCGATACGTCGGGCGCGTGTTCTCGTCGGGCCCGCCATCGTCCTGACGACCATCGTCTTGACGCTCGGTCTTGGCGTGACGATGTTTTCAGATCTCCCGTCGCTACGCACCTTCGGTATCGTGTGTGCAACGGCGCTTCTGGCGTCCCTGATCGGCGACCTCGTTTTCCTGCCGGCGCTGCTCACATTGGCGAACCGATTTCGCCGCAACGACAGGCCGGCGACGACGTGACGGAGATCGAAGGATGGAGAACGAAGGACGGAAAACTAAGGCGACGCGCCTTTACTATCTGACTTTGCCTGGGATCAGCTTTCCGTCCTTGTACACGGACGGCTCGTAAGCCTGGCCGGCGCGGCCCTCGTCTTCGGCCCCGCGCACGCCGAAGATCAACAGGGTCGCAGCTATCAAGCCGATGCCGGCGATGAACAGCATCAGCAAGGGCGCGTCATCCATGACCTGTCGAGGGGACTGGCCGGTGCGGCCGACCACCATCACATAACCGACGTAAAGGCACGCAGGCAGCAGGAACAGGATGATGTTTTCAAAG
>JANOAW010000282.1:0-2725 GCA_031411355.1 Hyphomicrobiaceae bacterium
GCACTGACGAGGATGGTCTCTCGGCGCGGCTTGAACGCTGGCAGGCCGGCGGACCGCTCGGTTGGGTGTTCGACAATCCCAACGACACTCTGACGCTCGATGCCCGCGTTCTCGGCTTCGACATGACCGAGGTGTTGGATGTCCCGGAAATCCGCGCCCCGCTGATGGACTATCTGTTCCGGCGCATCGAAGGGCTGATCACAGGTGAGCGCCTGATCATCGCCATCGACGAATTCTGGAAAGCGCTCGAAGATGTTGGCTTCCGCGCCTTCGTGCAGGACCGGCTGAAGACGATCCGCAAGCAGAACGGCCTCATCGTGTTCGCGACGCAGAGCCCGCGCGACGCCCTGCGCTCCCCCATCGCCCACACGATCATCGAGCAATGCGCGACACAGATCTTCATGCCGAACGGCAAAGCCGCAACCGAAGACTATCGCGGCGGCATGAAACTCTCAGCGCGCGAGTTCCAACTTGTCAGCGAGCTGTTGACGCCCGGCAGCCGTCGCTTCCTGATCAAGCAGAATGGTGCCGGAGTGGTGGCGGAGTTAAACCTCGCCGGCCTGACGGAAGACCTGACGATCTTGTCCGGCACGACCGCCAGCGTCGCGCTCGCCGACGAACTCCGCGCTGAACACGGCGATGCGGCACAAGACTGGTTGAGTGAACTGCACGGACGCCTGCGAGCGGCCTGAGAGTGACCGCGTTCAACGACTGACCGAGGAGATTGCGATGCGCAAAATCGCGATGACAGCCGTGCTGTGCCTGATGCCAATGTGCGGCGAGAGTCGTGCTCAAGGTATCCCTGTCTTCGACGCCCAGGGGATATTCCAGGCGATCCAGCAGTTGCAGCAGATGCAGCAGCAGTTCGACCAGTTGAAGCAAACGCATCAGGCCTTCAACAAGATCACATCAATGGGCGACATTGCGTCGATCCTTAACTCGCCTGCCGTCCGCAAGGCACTGCCGGCGGATTTCGGCGCAGCGCAATCGGCGCTGCTCGGCCAGGGCGCCGATCAGTTCAAGTCGAACGATGGTATCTTCTCGCCCGCGAATGCCGCCTACCAAGCAGAAATCGAACGCAGTCGCGGGCAGATCGCCGGCCAGAAGTCGGTGGGACAGCAGATGTACGACGCGGCCTCGAAGCGCATCGAGGGCCTGGAGGTTCTACGTCGCCAGATCGGCCAGAGCGTAGACCCGAAGTCGGTTCTGGACCTGCAGGCGCGGCTTCAAACAGAGATCGCCGCCGCCAACACCGACGTGTTGCGCATGCAGGCGTTGGCGATGGTCGCCGAGGCGCAGCACCGGGAGGAGGACGCCCGCCGCGCCGGCGAGTTCGAGCGCGAGATATCCACGCAGTTGCGCCCCCGCGGTCAGTAACCCTCTCAATTGGCAACCCATCATGTCCGAACGCCCCTTCGACGACATCACGCGCGCCGTCCTGCGTCCGATCAGCGATGCTGCGGACAGCGCTATCAACTCTGTGACCTCGACGATTGGCCCGGCCTTCACGGCCGGCGCCACCCTGTACGTCATTTATCTCGGCATTCAGATCATGCGCGGCCAGAGCCAAGAGACGCTCACCGAGGCAACAAAAACAGCCATCAAACTTGGCGTGATCTCGACCCTGGTTCTGAACGCCGACATGTATTGCTATTGGATCGTCGACGTGTTCTCGACGGCGTTTGCAGATGGCATTTCAAAGGCGTTCAGCGGAGCACCCACAGCCGACGCCTCCCGTTTCGATGCAGTTGCGGACAAGCTCTGGCCGATGCACGCGCGCATCTGGGAGGGTGTCTCAGCCTGGGCACCGGCCAAAGCCTTCCATCCCACACTGCTCTCGGGCGTTCTGCTGATCTGCGGCCTTGCGTTCCTCGTGTCGGCGTTCATCACGACGTTGTGGGCGAAGGCCGGCATGCTCTGTGTGCTGGCGCTCGGGCCGGTGTTCCTTTCACTCGCCTTGTTTGAGCAGACCAAGAAGTACACCGCTGCCTTCTTCGATCAGGTCGTTAGTTTCGTCGTGCTGCAGGTCCTCGTCGCGGCTTTGGTCGGCGTCTGCATGAACGCGGTCGATGCGGAAATCCAGCGGCCTTTCAGCTGGGCCCGCGCAACGAGCCTGGTCGGCGGCATGGTAGCGCTATTGGTGTTCTGCAACGCCACCGTCCTGCTGCTGCCGAGCCTTGCCAACAAGCTATCTGGCGGCTTCTCCGCGAGCTTCCAACATCGCGCACCGGCTCAGCAGATTGCACATGTCAGCGAGGCTCTTGGTCAGGCGAGAGCCGGGAATGTCACAGGCGCCGGGCGCGCATTGCGCAGCCTCGCCCTCGGCGCCCGCGATGGTGATGTCAACGCAAGCCAGAGCGCCGTCAGTGGCCGTGAGCGCGGTCGGGAAAGTCGCTCGACGCCGCAGACAGGAAACGAGTTTCGCGCCAGCGGGGGCAATCGAAGTGCAGCCCTGTCTCCGCGCGAGACTACTCAAACGACCGCATCCGCATCCGCGCCCACGGCCACGCCGACGCACGTAGCAAGATCGCAAACGACGCAAGCAGCAGCGGAGCAACCGACTGCGATGGCTCCAACGACCGGCATTGCAAGGCCGACCGCAGCGAACAGCGTTCTAACGAGCCCCACGATCACCACGGTCAGTGGCGACGGCGAGCCTGGACGCGAAAATGTCGGAGGTCCTGCGCCACTAGCTCAACAGTCCGTAAACGTGCCGCCAGTGAGC
>JANOAW010000283.1:0-2594 GCA_031411355.1 Hyphomicrobiaceae bacterium
CGGCGATCTGGCGCGCCTGCTCAATTGACGTCACCCCGGGCGCATAGACGACGGGCGCACCGGCCTTCTCGAAGGCTTGCAGTCGTTTGATGATCTCGGTCAGATCATTGACGCCATGCAGTAAGCCTTCGGCACGCGCCGTGATGGTGAACGGAAATCCCAGCCGCTGCGCCGCTTTGACGGCAAAATGCACCCGCTCGACTGCCATCTCGAACGGAAAAATCGGCTCGCGCGGATCGCCGCTGGCGTCCTCGACGGAACAGCCGACGATGCCTGTGTCCGACGCCATCAGGATCGTATCGGCGACACCTTCGGGTTTGTCGGCGAAACACTTTTCGAGATCGGCCGTGACGGGCAGATCGGTCGCCCCGGCGATGACCCGGCAATGCTCCAGGGCTTCATCACGCGTGATTTGGTAATCCGCGCGCCCAAGCACGTTGGCGAATGCCGCGCTCGAGGTCGCCAGCGCCTTGAAACCGTGATGCGCCATGATGCGCGCCGACCCCACGTCCCAGGGATTGGGCAGCACGAACCCACCCTTGGCTCTATGCAGGGCCGCGAACTCCTTGGCGCGTTCGGATTGGGCGGACATGGCGGTTCCTTGGTCGCAGGCGTCGGCAGACAGGTTGTCCGATGCGCAGCTGGCGTCAACACCGATCGAAGCCGCTCACTCCAGGCGCTCGGGAATGTAGGCGTCGGCTGCGAGATCGGAAAAGCGCGTGTACATGCCTTCGAAGGCGAGATGCACCGTGCCGACCGGGCCGTGACGCTGTTTGCCGATGATGACTTCGGCCCGCCCCGAGACCTGCTGCATCTTCGTCATCCAGTCACCGAATTCCGGCGTACCTTCGGCAGGCTTGGTGCGCTCGACATAGTATTCTTCGCGAAACACGAACATGACCACATCGGCGTCCTGCTCGATCGATCCCGATTCGCGCAGATCCGAGAGTTGCGGTCGCTTGTCCTCGCGTTGCTCGACCGCACGCGACAACTGTGACAGCGCGATGACCGGGCATTGCAGCTCCTTGGCCAGCGCCTTGAGGCCGGTCGTGATCTGCGTGATTTCCTGCACCCGGTTCATCTGCGATCCACCACTGCCCGAAAGCAGTTGCAGATAGTCGACGATGACCAGTCCGAGCCCCTTCTGGCGTTTCAATTTCCGTGCCCGAGCCGACACCTGGGCAATCGTGATGCCGCCCATCTGGTCGATATAGAGCGGGATCTGTGACATCTCCTGGCTCACCGTCACCAGTTTCTTGAACTCGTTTTCGTCGATCATGCCGCGCCGGATCTTTTCCGATCCGATTTCGGCCTGCTCCGACAAAATACGCGTCGCCAGCTGTTCGGCGCTCATTTCGAGACTGTAGAAAGCCACCACGGCACCGTCATGCGCGGGATCGTCGTGGGCGAGATCCGGCTTTTCCATGATCGAGCGATGGCGTGCCTTGGCGACGTTGTAGGCGATGTTGGTGACCAGCGAGGTCTTGCCCATGGACGGGCGTCCGGCGAGCACGATCAAGTCCGACGATTGCAGCCCGCCCATGCGGCCGTCGAGATCACGCAAGCCCGACGAGATACCCGACAGTCCGCCTTGCCGCGCATAGGCGTTGTTGGCCATCTCGATGGCGTTCTTCAGGGCGTCGTTGAAGCCGAGAAATCCCTGGCCGAATTTGCCGGTTTCGGCGAGCCCGAACAAGCGCGATTCCGTGTCGGCGATCTGTTGTTCGGGCGACAAGTCGACCGGGCTGTCGAAGGCGGTATTGACCACGTCTTCGCCGATGGTGATCAGTTGTCGGCGGATCGACAGATCATAGATGGTCTGGCCATAATCCTTGGCATTGATGATCGTGGTCGCCTCGACAGCGAGCTGGCCGAGATATTTAGGCACGGTCAATCCGGGCTCGATGGCCTCGTGATGCTCGAAGTGCGTGCGCAGCGTGACCGGTGTCGCCATCTTGCCGGCGCCGATCAGCTTCGAGGCGGTCTCGAAGATCTGGGCGTGCAACGGATCGTAGAAGTGTTCGGCTTTCAGGAAGCCGGCCACGCGATCGAGCGCCTCGTTGTTGACCAGCACGGCGCCGAGCAGCGCCCGCTCAGCGTCGATGTTGTGGGGCGCCGTACGCCACGCCTTGAGCGCATCGGGCGCTTTGTCGGGCTGACGGCGGGTCGTGGTCAGGGCGGTGCGGGCGGCTTGGGTCATGGCCCCTGGTGTAGTCGATTCCGCGCCCCACAAGAGGGGCCGTCACGCCATCCACCGCAGTCATCCCCGTTACCCACAGCCCGACGTCGCCGCGATGCGACATCGCTTGCCAGTCGCATTTAAGCAACAGATTCGCAGCGACCCAGTGACGGGGCCGCTGTTGGATCAGCCGGCGGCGAGGTTTCCGCGACCGATTACGGTGGGGTCACGGGACGTGACGTGATGGGCCAATAGGGTGCGTCAGTTGGTTCTTCAGCCACAGCTGGATGAAGGTTCGGTCTTGACGGTATCGCGACCGTGACTCGGGTCTCGGCCGAGCAATCAGGAGCAGCTTTGCCATGCTGAGACGTGCCGACTCGAGCGACGTTGGAGCGATCGTCGCATTCGAGTCCGA
>JANOAW010000284.1:0-2339 GCA_031411355.1 Hyphomicrobiaceae bacterium
GGTGGTGAGCGCGGGCATCGGCCGGGTCATGGCCGTCGCGGCAAACGCTTCGATGGCGATGAACTCAAGCTGATGGTTCTCGAATTGCTGCGTGAGGGGCCACAGCATGGTTATCAGCTGATCCGCACGATCGGCGAACGCAGTGGCGAAGGCTATGCGCCGAGCCCGGGCATGCTTTACCCGATGCTGACCCTGCTCGCCGACATGGGGCTGGTGCAAGAAGTCGCCGATCCGTCGGGCGGCACCCGCCGCAGCTTCGGCCTGACCGCCGAGGGCGAGGCCGAAGTTGCAGCCAATCGCACGACGATCGACGCGCTGTTCGAACGGCTGTCGGGGCTGGCCGATATGGCGCAGCGTACTGGCGGCGGGCCGGTGCGGCGGGCGATGCTCAACCTCAGGACCGCCGCGATCCAGCGGCTCGAACGCGAGGGAACTGGCGAAACGCTGATATTCGATGTCGCGGCGATCATCGACGAGGCCGCGCAAAAGATAGAAAGGCTGTAATCATGACGATTTCCACCGCCACCGTGCCGACCGCCAGCGCCAGCCGCTATCTGCAACAGCTCGCCAAGCATTGGAGCCATCGTTTCGAGGTGACCTTCGATGCGAAGCAGGCAAGCATCCCGCTGCCGCTCGGCCTGGTCGAGCTGACCGCCGACGATGCCGCGCTGCATGTGCGCTGCAACCATAATGACGCGGAAAGCATCGACAAGATGCGCATCGTGGTCGCCGATCACCTCAATCGCTTTGCGTTTCGTGAGGGGGAGCTGGTGTTCGATTGGCAGGTGGCTGAGATATAGTTGGCCAAAAATTTGATTTCGATCATTGATTTCTTGTCTCAGCACGTGATGATCGTTGCGTTGCATGTGATGGTCGTGGCGGCTGCGCCTGAGTGATCGAATTTCGAAATCGCATTGAAATTTTAATGAACATGCACTAAGTGGGTTTGGCATCCGAAGCGAGATTCGGGATGTGCCGCCCGCAAGGGTTCCGCGAAATGTGGACGCAAGGGTTTTCTCGCACCTCTAGCCTCTCCCTCGCGGGAGAGGCTATTTTGCCATTTTGGGCGGGCAGGTCTGATGCACCAGCCGCGCGAATTTTATCGACTGCAGACGATTTCGAGCGGGCAATTCCGGGTTCTGGTATGCGCTGATAATATGGAGAATTCCGTCAACACCTGCAATCCGGTCCGCTTTTCTCAACCGGAAAAAGGCAGGATATGGAATGCCCTCCGCTTCTCCATAGAAAAGATGATTTAATACGCCATTGCCGTCTCGGCTCAAAAACGCCTTACCCGCGACATGATATTCGACGATGCTGCGCAGGCCTATAGAACACCCGTATCTGACAGGACAAAACGCGCGTCTCTCTCCATCGAAATGCCATGCGCGCTCGGGTGGATGGACCGCATCGTCCCACTTTTCGCTGAAAACATGAGGGCTGAACGTAACCTCCAAAGTCGCGGGTGCGGCAAGGGGATCTTTGGCCCGAACAACCAGCCTGAAATTATTCAGATGTAGGAGCGGGTACTCAGCTTCTCCGATCTTGAACGCACCATATGTCATTCGACATAATCTAATGACTGCACATTATAAATCTACCACCCCGAACAGATCATGTTCGTCGGCGTCCTCGACCGTGACGCTGACGATATCGCCAACCTTGAGCGTCGCGGCGACATCGCGCAGATAGACATGGCCGTCGATCTCCGGCGCATCCGCCTGCGAGCGACCGGTCGCGCCGATGCTGCCGTCTTCCTCGTCGGGCTCGCCGACCTCGTCGATGATCACCGGCAGCGTGCGGCCGATCTTGGCGGCGAGTTTCGCGGCGCTGATCGCTGCGGTCTTTTCCATGATCCGCTGGAACCGCTCTTCCTTGAGCGCTTCGGGCACCGGATCGGGCAGGGCGTTGGCAGCGGCACCCGCGACGGGTTCGAAGCGGAAGGCGCCGACGCGGTCGAGCTGGGCTTCGTCGAGCCAATCGAGCAGATATTGGAAATCGGCCTCGGTCTCGCCGGGGAAGCCGACGACGAAGCTCGACCGGATGGCGATGTCCGGACAGATGGCGCGCCACTCGCGCAAGCGCTCCAGCACCTTCGCCTCATTGGCCGGACGCTTCATGCGCTTCAGCACCGACGGCGCGGCGTGCTGAAAGGGAATGTCGAGATAAGGGGTGAGCAGACCCTCGGCCATCAGCGGGATGACGTCGCTGACATGCGGGTAGGGATAGACATAGTGGAGGCGTACCCATGGCGTGTTGCCTTGCGCGGTCTTCAGCCCGCCGAGTTCGCGCGCGAGGTCGGTCATGTGCGCTCGGACTTCGCGGCCCTTCCAGTTCTG
>JANOAW010000285.1:0-3316 GCA_031411355.1 Hyphomicrobiaceae bacterium
TGGTCGGCACATGAAATTCTGCGCCGTGACGAATTTTGCGCCCTGAACGTTCGAAGGCCGAAGCGCGCACTCAGCGCGGCTTCGGCCTCGAAACTTTCAGCATCGGGCTGCGGATCGCTCGAGCTGTGGTCTCGGTGCCCAACCAAGTCCCAAAACTCGCGACCGCGTGCCCAGATATTACTTCTTGGCTTTTTTGGCAGCAGGCTTCTTCGCGGGAGCAGCAGCTTTTTTCGCCGGAGCGGCAGCTTTCTTCGCGGGCGCCTTCTTTGCAGCAGCTTTCGCCATGATCGTCGTTCCCTCTATTTCTCTCGATGTCGTCCGAATCATTTCGAACAAGTCAACTATGACTAATTTCATTTTGAATGTTGACAACGAAATGCAAAACGGGGGTGAAAAACACCCCTTTGCGGTCAATGTGTTGCGCGCCGTCCACAAATATGTGCCGTGTTCGCCGGTTTTTTCGACCAGTATCGATACGACCGTACGCGTATCGATGCGCCCGTGTGCGGCACGTACGCGACTTGGCATGTGCGCGTCCGTCCAGCAAAATGCCGACGAGCGAGCAGACAGCGAGTTGTGCCAATGATCGAGCCGCGTGAAATCTTCGATGTCGTCATCGTCGGCAGTGGTGCAGTCGGCAGTGCCACGGCGTATCATCTCACGCGTGAGCGCGGCTTGCGCGTCGCGATGGTCGAACGTGATACGACATTTGCACACTGCTCCACGGCACGATCGGCAGGTGGTGTGCGGCAACAATTCTCGACGCCGGAAAACATCGCGTTGTCGCAAGCGACGTTGACGTTGCTCGCGACGTTACAAGACACCTTCGGTGCGGATGCCGACGTCGGCTTCCGTCGTCAGGGATATCTCATTCTAGCGTCGACCGCGGGACGCGACGTGCTTGCGCGCAATCTCGCGACACAGCATGCCGCCGGCGCCGCTATTCGATGGATCGAGGGCGACGCGTTGGGCGATCTGTTTCCGTGGATCGATCGGAGTGGCTTGGTTGCAGGCAGTTTTGGCGGCGATGGCGAAGGCTGGATCGATCCGGTGGCGCTCATGACGTTGATGCGTCGCGCCGCCGTGGACGCCGGTGCCGTTGTCGTGAAGGGCGACGTGGTCGGCGTGAAGCGAGACGGTAATCGCGTGACGTCAGTGACGCTTGCCGACGGACGCAGCATCAGCTGTGGAGCGCTCGTCAACGCGGCTGGCGCTTGGTCCGGCGCGTTGGCGAAACTCAGCGGCGTGCCGCTGCCCGTCGAGCCACGCAAACGTTACGTCTATGTCATCGACAGCCGTCGCGCGACGGAGGCGATGCGCGCGGGCCCCCTCACCGTCGATCCGTCAGGCGTCTGGATGCGGCCCGAAGGACGCATGTTTCTGTGCGGCGTTTCGCCGAGCGAAGATGCCGAGCCGCCGGCGGTCGACTTGGATCACATCGACTACGCGCCCTTCGAAGACATCGTCTGGCCAGGACTGGCCGCGCGTTATCCGGTCTTTGAAGAAGCCAAGTTGCTCAACGCGTGGGCCGGTTTCTACGACTACAACACGCTCGATCAGAATGCGATCATCGGTGCGCATGCCGAGTTGGGCAACATGTACTTCGCGACCGGCTTCTCGGGGCATGGACTGCAGCAGGCTTACGGCGCAGGCCGTGGTATCGCTGAATTAATCGTGCACAAGTGTTTCCGCACCATAGATCTGGCGCGCTTCGGGTACGAGCGTATCGCTCGTTCCGAGCCGCTGTTCGAACTCAATGTCATTTGACCGGTCTATCGCCGGAATTGTTTCAGGATCCGCATGGCTCGCGTTCTCGCCGTCTCATCGCAAGTCATCCGAGGTCACGTCGGGCTGTCGGCGATCGTGCCCGCTCTGCAGCGTCTTGGGCACGAGGTTCTGGCTGTTCCAACCATCGTAATGTCCAACCACCCCGGGCATCAACGTGCCGCGGGAAGCCGGATCGAAGTCAATACGCTGATCAGTATTCTCGACGTGCTCGACGCGAATGATTGGCTGACGAATATCGATGCGATGATGACAGGGTATCTGCCGACGCCGGAACACGTGTTCTTTGCGCGACAGGCCATCGACCGCGTGCGGCAGCGGTCTCCGAACGCGGTGATCCTCGTCGATCCCGTCATCGGGGACGACCCGAAGGGTGTGTATATCGACGCTGTCGCGGCCGCCGCGATCAGGGACGATCTCGTGCCACGCGCAGACCTTCTCACACCCAACCGGTTCGAACTGGCATGGCTCGCAGGCATGCCGATTACAAGCGTCGATACGGCTGCTGACGCTGCGCGAAGCTTGGCATGCGCGCGCGTGTTGGCGACATCGGTTCCCGGGCCTCGCGACAGCTTGTGCAATGTCCTGGTTGCGACCGATGCGGTTGCGACATGCTCGGTCACGCGGCGATCGCACGTGCCTCACGGCACCGGTGATCTCCTGTCGGGATTGGTGATCGGACACCTTCTCGCAGACGGTCGGTACGACGCAGCACTCGGCCGTGCCGTCGCCGGTGTCGAGGCGGCCATTCAGGCAAGTCATGCGTCCACGGACATGGTCCTCACCATCGCACCGGGTGACACGGATTGGAGTGCTGTCGGCTCGTTCGACGTCATATCCAAGCTTGCCCCACGTGACGTTCAATGATCATGCGGCTTGGCCTTGTCGAAGGCGGCCGTTTGCGCGGCGCTTGCCTCGCGCTGAAATTTCGACTGCCACTCTTTGTACGGCATGCCGTAAACGATCTCTCGCGACGTGTCTTTGGTGAGGTCGCCGCCCAGTTCGTTGTCAGCGTCCTGATACCAGGTGGCGAGGCAGTTGCGGCAGAATCCGGATAAGTTCATCAGATCGATATTCTGTACGTCGGAACGATTGCGCAGATGCTCGACGAGGCGTCGAAACACCGCCGCCTGCAGTTCGATGTCACGTGGTGTCGGATCGCTCATGCGTTCGTCTCCTTCAAGGCGTCTGTTCGACGTGTCAGTTTGAGCGTCGGCCGGCGCGACGGCATCGGATCACTGTGTGATCCGTAGTGAATGCGCCGATGTAAGTTGGAGTGCTCGTCCGCTGCCGACAAGAGCGTCTTGACGATTGTTTCCGTGCGATCGGCCCAGGCGATCTGGCCAGCTGCGTCACGAACCAGGTCCTGGCGATATTCCACGATCGCTTGCGCCAAGCCGTTGACTGTCGCGTGTTGCCAGCAACAATCTCCGCGCAGGCTGCCCTTGTATGGTTCGTTGTCGCCGACAAGTATGTCTTGGCCGGCATAAAATCCATCGAGTAGCGGCAATGCCACGCGAGGATCGCGATC
>JANOAW010000286.1:0-5040 GCA_031411355.1 Hyphomicrobiaceae bacterium
CCGCGAAATAGATGCCCGCACGCGTTGCAACAAAAGCCGCCATCGTGAAAACCGCCTCATTCATCGCATCGCTCTGTTGGTTCATCGTCCGTGTTTCCGCCGCGGAGCCTGCCGACGCAAATGCCGATCGAGCGTCGGCCAGATATGCCAGTCCGTACCGTAACACCTCGCCGTCCGACAGCATCCGCAACGTCGGCACCCGCGTCCGCTTCGACGTTGGGATTTCCCGATGACGCCGATCCAAAATGATCCGATCGCCAACGAAAATGGCCATTAGTCGAAGGGGATGACGACATGGCGGCAGCGGAAGCGCCGGCAAATTGCGTCTCATGTCCCAGACTAGCGGCCTTTCTCGCCGACGCGCGCGTTCGTGAGCCAACATGGTTCAATCGGCCGGTGCCGTCGTTCGGCGACCCTGCGGCGAGAGTGTTGATCGTCGGGCTCGCACCTGGCCTGAAGGGCGCGAACCGAACGGGTAGACCGTTCACGGGCGACTATGCCGGTGACCTGTTATACGCCACGCTATCAACCTTTGGGTTTTCATCCGGCAAGTTCGCGGCTCGTCCGGACGACGGCTTGCACCTGCTGGATTGTCTTGTGACCAATGCGGTTCGTTGTGTGCCGCCAGAAAATAAACCGACCTCGACCGAAATTAATACCTGCCGCACATACTTGTCAGGTCGGATAGAGATGACGCAATTTTTACGCGCTATTGTTTGTCTCGGGCGCGTATCGCATGAGTCGACGATAACGGCACTGGGACAGAAACGCAGTCGCTTTCCATTCCAGCATGGAGCCCGACATAAAGTATCGGACCGCGTCACGCTTTTCGATAGTTATCACTGCTCCAGATATAATACCAATACCGGGGTCCTGAACCCCGAAATGTTCCATGCGGTTTTCGCCGACGTGCGCCGCTACATCGACGAGCTCGGCACGGGCGGTGATCGATGACCCGCAATTGGGCCGCGTCCCACGCGTTGACCACGACCCTTGCCGCAGTCTGCCTCGCAGCCTTTTTGGCATCACTCGCCATCGGGTCGGGCCGGGTCGGCCTCCCAGTCGGCGGCGCGGCCGGTTGGCTCATCTTTACGGAGGTGCGCGTGCCGCGCGCCTGTTTCGGGCTGTTGATCGGTGCCGGTCTCGGGCTGTCCGGGGCTGTCCTCCAGGGCTATCTGCGCAATCCGCTCGCTGAACCCGGTATCGTTGGCGTCTCCGGCGGCGCAGCACTGGGGAGCGTCATCGCGATTCACACCGGGATGGCCGGCGCCTTCGCTCTGGCGCTGCCGCTCGCAGGCTTGATCGGTGCGACGGCAAGCACGGTCGCTTTGCTGCTCGTTGCCGGCGAGCGGTCTGGGCCCGTCACCCTGATGTTGGCCGGTGTCGCGATCGCCAGTTTGACGGCGGCCGGCGTTTCACTCGCCCTGAACCTGTCATCCAACCCGTTCGCGGCCGCTGAGGCGATCTTCTGGATGATGGGCTCGCTCAGCGACCGCAGCACCACACAACTGTACGTGGCGGCACCCCTCATCGTGATCGGCATTGTGCTGCTCATGCGCCTCGGCCGATCCTTGGACGCATTGACCTTGGGCGACGACGTTGCGATCAGCCTCGGTGTCGACACGGTCTCACTGCGCCGCGACGTCGTTATCGGCACCGCGCTGATCGTCGGTGCCGCGACGGCGGTGACGGGCGTCATTGGTTTCGTCGGCCTCGTCGTTCCCCATATCTTGCGGCCGTGGATCGACCATCGGCCGTCGAAACTGCTAATCACCAGCGCGCTCGGTGGCGCAGGACTGTTGCTGTGCGCCGATGTGGTAACGCGGCTTCTGTCGCCCTATGTCGACGTCAGGATCGGCGTCTTGACCGCATTGATCGGCGCGCCGTTCTTCCTCTGGCTGGTGCTGCGCATGCGTACGGAATTGTCCCCGTGACCGCCATCCGCGCCGAGCACGTGGCCGTGCGTTTTCGAGATCGCCAGGTGCTCGACGACATCTCGTTCGACATTGCCGCCCCGGGACTGGTGGTCGTCGTCGGCCCGAACGGCGCAGGCAAATCGACCGTTCTGCGCGCACTCGCAGGTCTCGTGCCCTTACAGGCTGGCGCGATCCACATAGGCGACGTCGCCGTGTCGGCGATGTCGCCTCGGCAGCGGTCGACCATCATCGGCTATCTGCCACAGGAGCGCACGGTGCATTGGCCATTGCGGGCGCGCCGGATCGTCGAGCTGGGGCGCCTTCCACATGGCTCCACTGGCGCACGCCCGAGTGACCGTGCGGTGATCGAACGTGCGATGGCCGACATGGATGTCACTGGACTGTCCGAAAGGCCCATCCTCGAGCTGTCGGGCGGTGAACGTGCCCGTGTTCTGATCGCGCGGGTTTTGGCGCAGGAGCCCGCTGTTATACTCGCCGACGAACCGACAGCCGGTCTCGACCCCGGCCATCAGTGGGCGTTGTTCGAACGGTTGGAGGCGTCGGCCGCGCGTGGCATTCGGATTGTCGTCGCGCTGCATGATCTTGCATTGGCCTCGCGGTTCGCGTGCCATGTCATCCTCGTCACGAACGGCCGTATCGCAGCCGTCGGCCCCCCGGCCGAGGTTTTGACATCCGAGCGGCTGGCCGAAATTTTCCACATCGACTCGATCAACGTCGACTACGGCGGGCGCCGACTCATCGTGCCGCTCGGTCGGCATGTGCGCTCGACGTAAGTTCGGTCAGACCGGCAATCCATGCCGCGCGCGCGCCATCAAACACGCATCGTCGCCGGGCAGACAGGCGCGACAAACGAGCGGCCGGACGGCGTAAATTGAACAAGCGACGTGCTCGGTGACGACGCCGGTCAATGCCGAGCATCGATTGCCGAGACAGCGCATGCCGCCTTCGTCCCGCGCGATAAAAGCTGCAGGGATAAGCGCGATTTCGTCGTCGCTCTCCAATGAGAAACGCGGCCAGAGTGCCGAATAATCACAGCAGGCTCCACATGCCTGACAGTCGTAGGTGGCAGTCGCAACGGTGTCGGCGCTCATCCTTCGCGCTTGTCCTTGTAGAGATCTTTGAGCGGCATCGACGATGCCATGTTCGGTTGATAGGTGGGTGTGACCCATTGCACATGATTGCGGGTAATCTCGCGCAATGACGCGCAACCAAGCAGCGCCAGATCCGTGATGATCTCTTCTTCCAGAATCTCCAGCAGGCGAACCAGTGCGTCTGCGCCGCCGGCAGCCAATCCGAGACAGTAGAGGCGTCCGATCCCGATGGCATCCGCGCCGAGCGCGATCGCCTTCAAAAAATCGGTGCCGCGCGTGAAGCTGCCGTCGATGTGGATCTTCGCCCGCCCGCGCACGGCATCCACCACCTCGGGCAGCACTTCGAGCGAGCCGCGCCCATGATCGAGTTGTCGGCCGCCGTGGTTGGACACGTAAACCACATCGACGCCGAGTTGGCAGGCGAGTTCGGCGTCTTCGGCCGTCCCTATACCCTTGAGGATCAACGGCACTGACGGGTGCTTGGCCTTGAAGCGCGCGATCTTGTCCCAATCGAATTCGGCCTGGTACGAGGTGCCGGTCGCCCAGGTGCGCCAGGTCTTGACGAACCGGCGCGTGATGTCGCGCTCCCGGCGACTGTAGGCCTGCGTGTCGACGGTAATACAGAATTCCTTGAAGCCGGCCGCCGTGACGCGCATCACGTAGTCGTCGACGAAGCTGTCGTCACCGCGCACATACAGTTGGAACAACCGATGACCGTCGCCGGAGGCCTTGGCGGTCTCTTCCAACGGCGGACCCGTCACCGAACTGACCATGATCGGCACGCCGAAACGCGAAGCGGCACGCGCCGCCTCGGCAGCCCCGCCGGGATGGATCGACTCGAGCCCTCCCACGGGCGCCAGAAACAGCGGCAAGCGCGCCTTCCGGCCAAAGATCGTATGGGACGCATCGATGGTCGCCACGTTGCGCAACACGCGCGGGCGAAACGCGACCGAATCGATCGCAAATCGATTGCGTCGCAACGTCGTCTCGGTTTCCGTGCCGCCGACCACGTAGTCCCAGATCTTGCCGGGCAGATTGGCCTCCGCGGCCTCCGCGATCTCGTGCAGCGCCTGAAAATCCAAAGCCGGCGGCGCCGTTTCCTCGATCGGTGTCGAGTCTTTTGGCGCGACCATGGAATTTTTCGAGACTTTGGGCATTGGCGACCGTCGGATGTTGGCAGCCCGACGCTGAGGCGATCTGAAAGCGCTGGTCAAGTGCCGAAAAGGCGCGGCACCGCTGCGATCCGCGAGACACGGCCCGCTCTCAGGCCTTTCGACCAAACCCGCCGGCTTTGGCCACATTCTGGCGCGGGTCGCGAGGCGGCGCGCGAACAGTTGTTCGGGTCGGCAACTCGGACCGCTTCATGGGCGCGCGGTGACCCGCGATCGATTCGGGCGGCAGATCGATATTGCTCAGCCAATCGCCGGTCGGCGCGCCTGTCGTCTGCCCGCCGTGAGCAATGTGCGACAGCCATGCGAAACCGAGCAGGCACAACCCGAAAATGTTGAGCAAGATTGCGATTTGCAGCCCGCGAAGCCTTTCGTGCGAGCGCAGAATGTCTGGATGCGCGATCGCATAGTCGATGATCAGGTGATGGCCCGTCTCAACCGTCTGCGGCAGGCGCAGATCGACGCCCGTCGTCTTGGTTTGCAGCACGGTACCGTCAGGCGACGCATACTCGAGGACGAAGGTGCGCATCGTGCTCACCTCGTATGGAAATTCTGAATGCTGCTCTTTCTTGATCGACACTTCGGCGCACGGTACGACGCCGCCCCACACGGATTTTTTTTCCGACGGCGGCACGACCGGCACCATATGGCAATTGTCGTCAAATCCCGTGACCCGCGCCTCGCTGGTCACCCAGGCACGCTTCTCGCGCATGCCATTGGCGCCGAAGATCATCGCCACGATGAAACAACCGACTGCGCACAGCCACGTGTAATTTCGAACGAACCCGACCAAGGCCATGTTGGCACACTTTCACGAACAGCCTTTGCCACAACCTAGTCGGC
>JANOAW010000287.1:0-1958 GCA_031411355.1 Hyphomicrobiaceae bacterium
ATCGACAGCGTACCGGCGGCCGCATGCATTGGCTGCAGCGCGCGATCTTCGAGGTCGATGATGGCGAGGCGGCGATGCGCGAGACCGGCTGTTTTATCGGGCGATATCCACACGCCGCAGCCGTCGGGTCCACGCAACGCCATGTGATCACGGCAGGCCAGAAGCGCCTGTTCCGACACAGGTTCTCCGTCAGGGAAATAACCGAAAGTTCCTGCGATACCGCACATGGTCGGGTCCTAGTCCTGCCCCGTCGCGTGGGTCATATGCGAGGCCTTGCAAAGGTATCGTCGATGATGGTGTCGAGCCGTTGCCGGAACTGGTCGAACGAGAAATGATCGAGGCCGGCCGGGACGTGACGAGGTTTGTCGAGCGCCCTCAGGATGGCGGCGGTCAGCGAGCGAAGATCATCCGGATCTGCCAGCTCACCCAGTGCTCCGTCACGAACGGCTTCTCGGCTGCCGTCTTTCGAGCTTGCGACAACCGGTGTACCACATGCCATGGCTTCGAGAAAAACGAAGCCGAACCCTTCCTGCCGCCCGACCATCGTGAAGGCATCGGCCAGACGGAAATGATCGGCCTTTTCATGCTCGGGCACACGGCCAGCAAAGACGACATGCGTGCCGATGCCACGATCGACGGCGAGTTTTTTCAAGCGTGCGCTGTCATCGCCGTCGCCGCCGATCAAGAACTTGAGTGTTGGTATGGCGCGGATGAGGTCCGGCATGATGGCCATGACCTCTTCGATGCCCTTCTGCCGTTCTTGTGAGGGCATGCGGCCGAGGGTGAAGAGGACTTTGCTGCCTTGCAAGCCGTAGCGCTCGATCAAGTGGAGCGGTTTCGGATTTGGCTGCATGCGATCCAGATGAACGCAATTCGGCAGGATCGAAACCCGCTCGTTGGGAATGGCTGCCCAAGCGCTGAATTCGTCGGCAGTAAATTGGCTTATCGAAATGAACCTGTCCGAGTTCTTGATCGCCCGGCTGGTGAAAGGGCGGCCTGACGGCGCCCAGGCTTCGAAGCCGTAAAGGACAGTCGCCAGACGGCAGCGACTTTTGCGAGAGGCGACCACAGCCAGTGGCAGTAAGTTCAGGTGCGTGCAAAGGACCAGATTGAACGACTTGAACGATTGCGACAGAAGCTGTGCGAGGTACGCACACGACCCACCAGCTGCGCCGACTTGAAAATCGATATTACCCGGCACTCCTGTCGGCTCACTGCGGACCAATCGTGGCAGCACGGTCACTTTATCCACTTTGGAGGACTCGCTCAAAGCGTGCAACAAATCAACATTGTAGACGGCGATGCCGCCAAAACCACCAAAGGCCTCGGGAACGAGCGCCAAAACACGTTTAAGTTGCATTAAACCTTCGGTCAATCGGGTTCTGACGAGCGGTGTCGCCGAGGCATTTCGGCGCTCATGCGCGTCCCAGCAGGCCGTCGAAATAGGCGATCGTCTTTTGAAGGCCTTCGCGCAGCGAAACCTTCGGCTCCCAGCCGAGTGCAGTGCGCGCGAGCGAAATGTCCGGTTGCCGTTGGCGCGGGTCGTCGGCCGGCAATGGGCGACTGACGATTTTCGAGCGCGATCCCGTCATTTCGATCGCCAGTTCGGCCAACTGTCGAATGGTGAACTCGCCGGGATTGCCGAGATTGACCGGCCCAGTGAACGCCGGCGGCTGGTCCATCAACTTGATGAAGCCGTCGATCAGATCGTCGACATAGCAAAACGAGCGCGTCTGATTGCCGTCGCCATACACCGTGATATCGTTGTTTTTCAGCGCCTGGACTATGAAGTTCGAGACCACGCGACCGTCGTCCGGCTGCATGCGCGGACCATAGGTATTGAAGATGCGCGCGACCTTGATATCGAGACCGTGTTGACGATTGTAGTCGAAGAACAACGTCTCGGCGCACCGCTTGCCCTCGTCATAGCACGATCTCGGCCCGATCGGATTGACGTT
>JANOAW010000288.1:0-7481 GCA_031411355.1 Hyphomicrobiaceae bacterium
TGTTCGAGCGCATGGGCTGCCGCGACTACGCCCGGTTCGATTTCCGGGCCGACGCGAAAGGCGAGATCAAGTTGCTCGAAGTCAATCCCAATCCGGGTTGGTGCTGGGACGGCAAGCTCAACATCATGGCCGGTTTCCAGGGCATGCGGTACAGCGAACTGCTCGGCCAGATTCTACTGGCAGCCGTCGAGCGGACGGGTGTCACGGCAAAGCCTTTGGCACCAGCCGAACAGAAGGCGGCGTGACTGGTCTGGGCCCAGTAGGTCTGGGCCCAGTATGTTTTGGCCCAGTATGTTTTGGCCCAGTCAGGCTCTGGGGCTTAGGGCCGGTTGTTGCCACCGAGGCCGTGACGGTGGCATAGCCGGCTGATCATGACCGCACCCATGGCCGACGCATCGATGAGCACGACACGCCCCGAATGGATCGCCGCCAAGCGGATTGTGATCAAAATCGGCTCGGCTCTGCTGGTCGACCGCACGTCCGGTCGGCTGCGCGCTACGTGGCTCAACTCGATCGCAGACGACGTCGCCGATCTGGTGGCGGCCGGCAAAGACGTCGTGTTGGTATCGTCCGGCGCCATCGCGCTCGGTCGACACGTGATGGGCTTGCCCAAAGGGCCATTGGAACTCGAACAGTCGCAGGCGGCGGCGGCGGTCGGACAAATCTCGCTGTCGAGCGCCTATCAGGACGCATTCTGGACCCGCGGGCTCAAGACGGGTCAAATTCTGCTGACCCTCGGCGATACCGAGGAAAGGCGCCGCTATCTCAATGCGCGGCGCACCATGAACACGCTGCTGGCGCATGCGGTCATTCCGGTCGTCAACGAAAACGACACCGTCGCGACCGCCGAAATCCGCTATGGCGACAACGATCGCCTGTCGGCGCGCGTGGCCAGCATGATCACGGCCGACGTGTTGGTCCTCTTATCCGACATCGACGGCCTCTACACAGCGCCCCCCGGCACCGATCCCGCAGCGACGCACATTTCAGAAGTGCGCGCCATCACGCCCGAAATCGAAGCCATGGCCGGCGATGCCGGCACGGAGTTGTCCAAGGGCGGCATGAAGACCAAGGTGCAGGCGGGCAAGATCGCCATGGGCTCGGGCACCCACATGATCATCACGTCGGGCAAGCCGCTGCACCCGTTGCGCCAGATCACGTCCGGCGCGCCAGCAACCTGGTTCCTCGCCTCGTCCGACCCGGTGACGGCGCGCAAACGCTGGATCGCGGGGCAACTCGAGCCGGCCGGCAGCGTCTATATCGATGCGGGCGCCGAAAAGGCTTTGTTGGGCGGCAAGAGCTTGTTGCCTGCGGGTGTAACCCGGATCGAGGGTCGCTTCGACCGCGGCGACGCGGTGGTCATTCGTGGCGCCAAAGGCGGCGAGCTGGGGCGTGGCTTGATCGCGTATTCCAGCGTCGATGCAAGCCTGATCGTCGGCAAGAAAAGCGCCGATGTCGAAGCCATTCTCGGCCACGTGGGCCGCACCGAATTAGTGCACCGTGACGACATGGCACTGTCCGCCGGGCGTTGATTGCGCCTCATCCCGAGAGTGAATATCAACGAAAAAGGGCCGCGACACATGTCGCGACCCCGTTTGATAGCGGCCATGCAATGCCGGCTTATGCCGGTTGAGGGGCAGCCCCGCCGGGCTCGTCGCGTGCCGGACGCACTTGACCAGTCGACGGCACGGCCGGACCCGCCGGTTTGGCATCGTCGTCGTCCGACTTTCGCACGATCTTGCCGCCGTTCATCACCAGCAATGTTTCCTCGCCCGAGATAGTCTCAAATTCGATCAAAGCCCGCGTGATCGCCTCGAGTTTCTCACGGTTGGCGAAGATGATCTCGCGCGCCTTGTCATAGCCTTCGCCGACGATACGCCGGACTTCGTCGTCGATCAGCCGCGCCGTTTCCTCGCTCATGTTCTGACGTTGCGAGACCGAATGACCGAGGAACACTTCCTGTTGATTTTCGGCATAGCGCAAGGGCCCGAGTTTCGGGCTCATGCCCCATTCCATCACCATCGCGCGTGCGATCGCCGTCGCATTCTGAATGTCGCTGCTTGCGCCTGAGTCGAGATGATCTTCACCATAGATCAGCTGCTCGGCAACACGCCCACCGAAGGCCATGGCGAGCTTGGCTTCACACCAGTGCTTGGTCGTCGACAGCTTGTCGCGCTCCGGCATGCTCCACGTCACACCCAGAGCCCGGCCACGCGGGATGATCGTGACTTTGTGCAGCGGATCGTTTTCAGGCAGCAACACGTTGATCAAGGCGTGCCCGGCTTCGTGGTACGCGGTCTTGCGCTTGTCGGCCTCGGTCAGCACCATAGAATTACGCGCAGCGCCCATGACGACCTTGTCGCGTGCCTCTTCGAACTCGTCGTGCGTGACCAGTCTCTTGTTCCGACGCGCGGCGAGCAGGGCTGCTTCGTTGACGAGGTTGGCGAGATCCGCGCCGGAAAATCCCGGTGTTGCGCGAGCGATGGTGCGTGCATCGACGTCCGGCGCCAGCGGAACCTTGCGCATGTGCACGCGCAGGATTTTCTCGCGACCGGCCACATCTGGATTGGGCACCATGATCTGGCGATCGAAGCGACCGGGGCGCAGCAAGGCGGGATCGAGCACGTCGGGGCGGTTTGTCGCCGCGATGATGATCACGCCTTCGTTGACCTCGAAGCCGTCCATCTCGACCAGCAACTGGTTGAGTGTCTGTTCACGTTCGTCGTTGCCACCGCCGAGACCAGCACCACGATGGCGGCCGACGGCATCGATTTCGTCGATGAAGATGATGCAGGGCGCATTTTTCTTGGCTTGTTCGAACAGGTCGCGGACGCGGCTGGCGCCGACGCCGACGAACATTTCGACGAAGTCGGACCCCGAAATGGTGAAGAACGGCACGTTGGCTTCACCGGCGACGGCACGCGCAATCAACGTTTTACCGGTGCCGGGAGGACCAACGAGGAGTGCGCCGCGTGGGATCTTGCCACCGAGACGTTGAAATTTGCCGGGATCGCGCAGGAATTCGACAATTTCCTGCAGGTCGACCTTGGCTTCATCGACACCGGCTACGTCTTCGAAGGTGACCCGACCGTGGCGTTCGGTCAGCAACTTCGCCTTGGATTTACCAAAGCCCATCGCGCGTCCGCCACCAGACTGCATCTGGCGCATGAAGAACACCCACACGGCGACGATGAGCAGGATCGGCAACCAATTGAGCAGGAACGACCAGAATGCGACGTCCTCGTCTGGTTGCTTGGCGGTGACCTTGGCGCCTTTTTCGGCGGCGCGCTTGGCGAGCGTCGGATCGTCGGGCGCAATGGTCAGGAACGAGCCGGTGCGATCACGCAGACGCGTCTCGAACTTGTGGCCGCGGACCTCCATCTCGGTGACATTGCCGGCTTCGACGGCGGTCAGGAGCTCAGAATACGGCAGGTTTGTTGCCCCTCGGCTGCTCGAGCTGTTGCTCTGGAACAGATTGAACAAGGCGACCAGCAGCAACGCGATGATGACCCAGATCGCGAAATTGCGGAAATTGGAGTTCATGGATGACCCTTCGTACTCGCGACCGCCGTGACGGGTTGGCTCGATATGAGCCTGCCCGATCCAAGTTGTGACCATTGTCGTCGAATTAACCAATCGTCCGGTCAACGCGTCGTTCGACGATAGCAGATGTGCGCTTCAGTCCGTTGCACCAGATGGTAGATAGGCGTCTGCAGGATGTTTGCCAAGTTGGCCCGTTGTGGTTCGTGTGGTCATTTGTCGATGCGATGCGACCAAGATTGGCCAGCGTTCCGCCCAGTGTGCCGTGATGCGACCCGATCCATAAGATCTGCGCGGGTCAAAAACCACATACTGCCGGCGTCGTCGATCGGGGCTGCACCGGCAACGAGACTGGCGAAAGGTGGCGCCGAGACGAGGGTCGGCCCAGACCAGAAAGCGGGGACGGCACGAAGGATGTCGGCTGCGATGTCGCCTCGCACGCACCCGCGCTCGCGAGCGGTTTTCAAGCCGTCTGGCCCAAGGTTCTGCACGGTCCAAGGCGCACGGTCAGCTGACGTCCCGGTGGCGAAGCGCGTGATGCGAAAACGGTTGTCCCATGTAATTGTCTCGCCGGCCTCGATTGGTGCGACCGCGGGCGATCGGCCAGCCTCACGATGAAATGTCAGCTTCTTTTTTGTCGCAACGATTTTAACGCGTGCATACGTCTTGATGAAACGGTCGGCAAAGAAGCCACGTTCGATCGCCTCCAGCGTGGCACGTGATAGCGGGCCATCGCCACCGCCGACATGGCGAATGACGGCCTCGAGGATGCGAATGCGGATCTCGTCCGACGTCTCGAAAAATAGAGCTCGATCGAGTTTCGCATATCCGAGCGCGTCGAGATGCAGGTGATCTGGGTCGCCGAGCCAGCGCACGGTCTCAGCCGTCAGAGCGTCCCGGGCCGATCTCAGCCGTTGCGCCGATCGCGCGATTGCGGCGTGTGACAGGCCCACGTCACCAAGGACGCTCAAGGCCTCGCGGATTCTCACCCTTTCGAAGTCCGCTTGGCTATTGCTCGGATCTTCACGCCAGACGAGGCCACGTTCTCGGGCAGTCGCAATCAAACGGCTTTTGGCGACGCCGAGCAGAGGGCGGATGACCCGGATCGGGCCATGTCCAGTCAACGACGTCGTCTCGTCGGACATGCCAGAGAGGCCGTCGACACCGCTCCCGCGCGCCAGGCGCATGAGCACGGTCTCGGCTTGGTCGTCCTGGGTATGGGCAGTCACGACGACCTGACAGGCGTGGTCATAAGCAGCCTTCGCGAGCAGGTCGTAGCGCGCCGATCGGGCTGCGGCCTGCAGGCCCGTGGCAGGCTTTGGTCCAGACCACACGCAAACGACATGATCGAGGTCGAGTGCCTGCGCACACGCCGCCACAAACGCTGCCTCATCACTCGATTCCGGCCGAAGTCCATGATCGACCGTTGCAATGACCACGTCGACCGACAGCCCATGGCGACGGCGGACATCAGCCGCGAGATGCATCAAGACGACGCTGTCGACACCACCTGATACAGCGATGACGATCGCGGCGTGGGACGACAGCAGCCGCAGCAGGCAGGCGTCCGTGTCGGCGTCACGCAGCGGCGCCTGCTCGTCCGACGCCTGCATGATCACGCGCACCCGAGCCGGCGTCGCTCACTATCCGCCCGCGAGCGCACCGCGCCCGGCGCATTCGGATAACGCGTGTTCAACTCGGAAAAGGACTGGCACGCCGCGTCCCGTTGACCGAGCCGATCCAGCGACATCGCCAGTTTCAACAGGCTGTCCGACGCCTTCTGCGACCGCGCATAGCTTTGATATCCCTTCAAAAACGCCGCGGCTGCCGCTTTGAAATTGCCACGCACATAGAAAGTTTCACCGAGCCAGTATTGGGCATTGCCGGCCAGGGCATCGTTAGGGAACCGTTTCAGGAACTCCTCGAAAGCGGCCTCCGCCGCCGCATAATCCTGCGCCAACAGCAGGCCATAAGCCGTTGCATATAAATCTTTGGCCGACCCGTCGGCGGCTCCTGCTTGCGGCAACGACGGATTTGCGGATGCCGGCGGCACAGCGGATGGTGGCTGGCCGATGATGCTGCCGATCGGATCGTTGCCGTTGCCGGGTGTGACCTGGGTCTGAAACCCACCGACCACGGGGGCGGGTTGGGTTGCCGCCGGTGGCGGGAGCGCGGCCTGCGGCCCGGGACGAGCCTGGCGCACCTGCTGTTGCATTTGCTCGACCATGTTGGACAACACGCGCACTTGGTTTTCGAGCGCATCCACCCGTGCGGCGTCGCCGCCACCGCTCGGCAAGCCCGTCGGCGCACGATTGGAGGCAGCGCCGCCCCCGCGCGCCAACGATTCGAGTGTGCCGACCGTGACCTGCATGTCGACCAATTGTTCTTCGAGTTGTTCGACGCGCTGCCGCAGCGCGCCCGCGTCGCCCCCGCTCGATGCTTGAGGCGGCTGCTCGACAGGCGCGGCTTTTGGCGGGGCGGGCGTCGCCTGTTTGGTTGGCGCTGGCCGTGGTTGCGCTCCGGGCTGCTGAGCTACGGCAACCGAATGCGAAGCCAACATCAACACCATAGCGATCGCGGTGGTCGGCAAGACTGTATATCGCATGATCGCCTCGTCCCCAGCTTCTCGTGTTCGCGCGGTTTCGACATCCAGGCCCTGAAAGCCGAGCGGTTGCCGCATGATCTGTTTCACGTCAGGCTTGTCAACGCGACTTGCGGTCAAAGCCCACTGCCGACCTCACCGCACGGGCACACCGGTCGTGTCGGGTGATCGATCCGGTCCGCGCGTTATATCGAAAGTCAGCCCGGAGGGCACCCGCACGATGGTCGTCACCACGCGTCGATTCTGTGCGGTGCAATTTGGCTCGGCACAATCGGCGATCGGTCGATCGCGACCGAAGCCAACGAGGCCGATGCGATCGGCGGACACGCCGAGGTCGTTAAGGCGCAATTTCACGGCATAAGCGCGCTTTTCGGAGATGGTACGATTGAAATCGCGACTGCCATGATCGTCGCTGTAGCCTTCGACGGTCACCTCGATGCCGGGATATTTTATCAGCCAGGCGGCCTGAGCCTCGAGTGCGGATTTAGCGCGACCTCCGAGGTCGACGCTGCTGTCGGCGAAAAACACGCGATCGCCGGCGAGATGGCGGAAATCTTCGCTGGCCGCTCTTAGGATCGCCGACACGGGTGGCAATGACACCGGAGGCATCGTCACGGCAACGGGTGCGACGGCTGACGGCGCATCGGAGATGGGGCGGGCAGCCGGCACAGGCGCAGGCGTCGGTGGCGTCCCGAGCGTCCCGGCATACAAGCGTTGCAGATCGCGCCGCGCCACATCGGCGAGCGGACTGCTCGGAAACCGTGCAACCAGGACTTCCAGTTTACGTTGACCAGTCGGTAATCGGCCCGCTTCCAAGTCCAGCCGCGCCTCGGCATAGAGTTTCGACGCCTCGTCCGCATCTCCTTCACGACGGCCATTGGTTCCCGAACGTGGCCAACGGTCCTGCGATATCGACCGCTCTTGACCGCCCGCCAGTCGCGCCGATGACAGCGTCGCGAGTGTCAGCACGGCCAAAGCCAAGCATAGCGGCGAGCGAAAAAACGAGGTCATCGTGCGCCCGAGCAACAATCCATGGCGCCGATATCGACACAGGTTTGCGGCCGAACTGAGATATTCGCAGCACGGTCGATACTTGGATCACCCGCGGCGCCTCGAGCGGCGCGTGGCAAGGCTAAAGCCGGACGGCGGGTGTCTCGTCATACCCGCCCAAAAATGACACTCGCATTGGTGCCGCCAAAGCCGAACGAATTCGATAGGGCGATGTCGACCGGTTTGGCTTTGGCCGTGTGCGGCACGAGATCGATGGCGGTCTCGACGTCGGGGTTGTCGAGGTTGAGTGTCGGCGGCACGACGTTGTCGCGGATGGCGAGGATGGAAA
>JANOAW010000289.1:0-3316 GCA_031411355.1 Hyphomicrobiaceae bacterium
AACGCTCGCCAAAGAAGTCGCCGCATGGCGGGATCGCCGCAACACCCACAACGCCAAAGCCAACTGGCACTTCACCTCAGCCGACGCCCGTGTGAAGCTGAAAAGCCTGTATCCCGCACTTTAGGAGATTCAGGCCACTAGCCCGACCGGAATTTGAAACGGGGCGAGATCGTGTTGATTGGCGACGTAAACATCGCCGGTACCGCCATCGGGTGCGATTACGAGCGCAATCGCGTTTTTGGCGATAGCATCGTTTACCCAAGCCTGTTGGGCTGAGCCCCAGTTGCCGCGCGCGACGATAGGTGAGGTCATGATGCGGATTGATCTTATGCCGGCCGGCGCTGCAAGCGGCAGCAAGGGCGCCACGAAACTCCGGCCGAGCGCCGATGTCGGTGGCAGCCATTGCGGAAACACGTCGACGGCGACATCGCCTGAGGTGAGGCGGCCTGCGGGATCGAGCAGCGTTCGAATCGGAAACGTCTGACGCTCGACGACATAGCCCAGGTGCGCGAGACGCTCGCTTACCCAGTCGGCGGTGCGCTGCTCGGCCAAAGTGCCGGCGCGATGATCACCGAAACTCAGATAGGTCTCGACGTCATCACGCAATTGGGGCGTCGACCGCAAGAGCAAGCTCAAAGCTCCTGGTTGAATTTGCCGATTTCGGGAAATTTGGCGAAGCGGGCTTTGATATCGGCGAAGATGGCGTTTCGGTTGGCTTCGCTGACCGGGCTTTCGACCACGACGACGAGTTCCGGTTTGTTCGAGGAGGCGCGTACCAGACCCCAGGTGCCGTCTTCCAAGGTCACGCGCACGCCGTTGACCGTGACCAGGTCGCGGATCTTCTGGCCGGCGATTTTGTCACCGTTTTTGTGGGCCGTTTCGAACTGCGCCACGATCTGGTCGACGATGCCGTATTTGACGGTATCGCCGCATTTCGGCGACATGGTCGGCGACTGCCAGGTTTTCGGCAGGGCGCGCTTGAGATCGGCCATCGTTTTGCCGGGTGCGCGTTCGAGCATGTCGCAGATGGCGATCGCTGCCACGAGGCCGTCGTCGTAGCCCCGACCGAGCGGCGGCTGGAAGAAGTAGTGACCGGATTTCTCGAACCCGACCAGCGCTTTCTGCTCGTGCGTATAGCGCTTCATGTAGCTGTGGCCGGTCTTCCAGTATAGCGTCTTGGCGCCGAGCCGCTTCAGCTCGGGATCGGTGACGAACAAGCCCGTCGATTTGACGTCGACGACGAAGGTCGGGTTTTTGTGTACACTGGCGAGATCGCGCGCCAGCATGACGCCGACGGTGTCGGCGAAGATCTCGTGACCTTCGTTGTCGACCACGCCACAACGGTCGCCGTCACCGTCGAAACCAAGCGCGACGTCGGCTTTGTGTGCGACCACGGCCTCGGCCATGGCGTGCAGCATTTTCATGTCCTCGGGATTGGGATTGTAGCGCGGGAACGAATGGTCGAGCTCGGCATCCATGGGCACGACCTCGAGACCGAGCGCTGCCAGGATCTTGGGTGCGAATGCACCGGCCGTGCCGTTGCCACAGGCAGCGATAACCTTCATTTTTCGCTTGTATTTCGGTCGGTTGACCAGAGCCTTGGCGTAACGCTCGCCGAGGTCGGAGATGAAGTGGTACCGGCCATTGCCGTTTTTCATGGCGTTAGCGTAGTCGCCCGACAGTACGATATCTTTGAGCCGGCCCATTTCGTCGGGGCCGAAGGTCATGGGCTTGTCGAGGCCCATTTTGATGCCTGTCCAACCATTGTCGTTGTGGCTTGCTGTCACCATCGCGACGCCTTCGACGTTCAGTTCGAACTGGGCGAAATATGCCATCGGCGACAACGCGAGCCCGATGTCGAACACCTCGAAACCACCGGCCAGCAACCCCGTCATCAGCGCCTGCTTTACGTTGCCGGAATAGCCGCGGAAGTCATGTCCGGTGACGATGCGCTTTGGCACCTTGCGCTCGTCGAACAGCACCGACATGCCGAGGCCAATGGCGTTCAGCCCCATCAGATTGATCTCGGAGCCGAACAGCCAGCGTGCATCATATTCGCGAAAGCCGGTCGGCTTGACGAGGGCCAAGCGCTCGTAATCAGGCGTGTTGGGGACGAGGTCGGCACGGGGGATCATGGAGGTCATCGGAGGCCTTTTCGGTCGATCGGCTCGGTGCAACGTTGTGATGCCGGTACCACAATCAAGGCCGCGACTTAAGCCGACGCGGTTAAGAATGTGTGGGCGCCGCAGCTCTCGACCTCTCTCGGGTGTCTCCCTGTTGATGGCTACATCTCGAGCGGAACGCCGGCATAAACCGTTGCGAGGTCGACGATGACGTCGGTGCCGGGCACACTCACACGGTCTGTTGCCGAGAGCAGCCGCGCCGCATCTTTCGAGCTGCGTCGGTCATGTCGGGGCTCCCGTCCGGCATACCATAGCTCGGTTCGTAACGAGAACAAGCCGACATCTCGGCCGTTCGCCACCTTGCTAACCGGCGAAAATCCTGCGAATGGTCCGGCCGCCTGAAACCAGATCAGGAGTGAAACCACGACCAGCCAGGAGTCCACATGGCGAAGGAAGAACTGCTTGAGTTTCCGGGAATTGTTCAAGAACTTCTGCCGAACGCGACGTTCCGGGTGAAGCTCGACAACGGCCACGAAATTATCGCTCATACGGCCGGCAAGATGCGCAAAAATCGTATTCGCGTGTTGGCCGGTGACAAATGCCTCGTCGAGATGACTCCTTATGACCTCACCAAAGGCCGGATTACTTATCGGTTCAAGTAGGACCGACGCGCCGCGCCGCGAAACGTTGCGCAAGGAACTCGCGCGCACGAGGCCTCAGGGCCGACGCGCAGAATTGAAACCGAAACTCGTGCTCGCCAGCGCATCTCCGCGGCGCATGACGTTGCTTGCTCAGGCCGGCATCGAGCCGGATTCGGTGCGGCCTTCGTCGATCGACGAAACACCCAAGCGGGGCGAGATGCCGCGCAGTCTGGTCATGCGCCTTGCCCGCGCCAAGGCTGAGGAAACACGCGACCTGATCGCCAACGACGTCGACATCGCCGACAGTTACATTCTCGCGGCCGACACGGTCGTCGCCGTCGGTCGACGTATTCTCGGCAAACCGGCCTTCGTCGAGGAAGCCGTCGCGTGCTTGCAGCTGCTGTCGGGGCGCAATCATCGGGTGCTGACCTGCGCGTGTATCATCACGCCGGAAGACCGCGTGCGCTTGAAGGTCGTCGACACTCGGGTCAGGTTCAAGCGGTTGTCTAAAGAAGATATCGAAAGTTATGTCGCTTCGCGCGAATGGCGTGG
>JANOAW010000290.1:0-3072 GCA_031411355.1 Hyphomicrobiaceae bacterium
CCATACCGCCGGCGACGGCCGGTCCTTCAATGGCGGCGATGACGGGTTTTGACAATTCCATCCGGGACGGACCCATCGGCCCGCGCGGGACTGGGCCGTCGTCGGCTGGGAAATCGGATGCCAGTGCGCCTGTGTCGGCACCGGCGGCGGCTGCGTATTTCAGGTCGTAACCCGCACAGAACGCGCCACCGGCTCCCCAGAAAACGGCGACGGCTGCCTCGTCGTCCCGGTCGAAGGCGTCGAAGGCCGCAAACAGCGCATCGGCATGGGCGGGATCGACGGCGTTGCGCGCCTCGGGGCGGTTCAATATCACCGTCCAGACGGACCCGGACTTCTCGATGGTCACGCTCATGGCATTTACTTTTCCAACAAGAGTGAGCCGATCCGCTCGATGGCTTTTTTGATGTTGTCGGTGGAGTTGGCGTAGGAAAAGCGAATGTAGCCTTCGCCGTGGATGCCGAAACTGGTGCCGGCAACCGTCGCGACGCCGGCCGTTTCCAGCATTTTGTTCTGCAGGACTTTGGCGCTCATGCCGGTGCCAGTGATGTTCGGGAACGCATAAAAAGCGCCACCGGGATCGACACAGGTGACACCCGGCAACTGATTCAGCAATCCGACGATGACGCGGCGCCGCTGGTCGAATGCCTCGACCATTTCGGTCACGGCCTCTTGCGGTCCTGTCAGCGCGGCGATGCCGGCGAACTGCGTCGGCGCGTTGACGCACGAGTGACAATTGACATTCAGCCGGACGACTTTGTCGACGAGGTGCGCCGGCCAGATCGAATAGCCGAGGCGCCAGCCGGTCATGGCATAGGTCTTGGACCAGCCGTCGAGAATGATCAACCGATCACGGATCTCGGGAAACGACAGCAGCGTCGTGTGCCGGCGGCCCTCGTAGAGCATTTGTGAATAGATCTCGTCCGACAGCAGCGCCACGTGTGGATGTTTTGCGAGGCCCGCGACCAGCTTTTTGATTTCGATTTCGGGCACCGCGCCGCCGGTCGGGTTGCCGGGCGAGTTGATGATGATCAACGACGTGGACGGGGTAATTTGAGCCAGCACTTCGTCGGCCGAAAAGGCGAAGCCGTTCTGCTCTTTTAGCGCCATCGGCACCGCCGTTGCGCCGGTGTACTGGATCATCGAGCGATAGATCGGAAAACCGGGGTCGGGATAAATAATCTCCGCGCCGGGCTGGCCGAACATCAAAATGGCGAAGAACATGGTCGGTTTGCCGCCGGGCATGACGACGACGTGGCCCGGATCGACGCTGACGCCGTGGCGGCGGTGCAGGTCGGCCGCGACGGCCTCGCGCAGTTGCGGAATGCCGTTTGCGGGCGTGTAGCCGTGATGCCCGTCGCGGATGGCCTTGATGGCGGCTTCGCCGATGTGTGTCGGCGTCTTGAAATCCGGTTGGCCGATGCCGAGGTTGATCACGTCTTTCCCGCGGGCGGAGAGTTCGGCGGCGCGCGCCAGCACTTCGAACGCGGTTTCGGTTCCGAGCCGGTTCAGGCTCTCGGCGAGGTGCAGCATGGTCGCTCTCGTGATCGGTGGTCGCCAGACGTGTCTCGATCGCTATACCCGATCGATCGCGTTTGGCCACCGCCTGCCACACGCCTGCCACGCGCCGCCGATGCGGGACCACGGCGATACGGTCCAAAGTCGCCCCAGTTCCGCCCAGTTCCGACCCGTTACGTGAGAGCAACCACGCCCGCTCGCTACCAGAGACGCCTCCAAATGCACGTCATGAAAAAATTGACCATTGCCGCGATCCTGTCGTTCGCCGCGCCGCACGCATTCGCCCAGGCCTGTTCCGACGACGGCAGCGGTTTCGCCGCCTGGATGACACAGTACAGGCGCCAAGCCGCGAGCGAGGGCATCTCGCCTGCCACGATCGCCGCGGCGCTCGACGGGGTCACGTACGACGCCGGCGTGGTCGGGCTCGATCGCAATCAGAAGTCGTTCAAGCTGACGTTCGAACAGTTCTACGCCCGCCGCGTCTCGACGTCGCTGATCGCGCGCGGTCAACAGCGCATGGCACAAAACAAGCCGTTGCTCGATCAGATCGAGGCCCGCTTCGGCGTGCCGCGCGAGATCATCGTGTCCATCTGGGGATTAGAGACGAATTTCGGCGCCGACGGCAATGGCGGGCGCTCGATCATCCGCTCGCTCGCGACGTTGGCGCACGACTGCCGACGCTCGCCGTTCTTCACCAACGAATTGACCAACGCGCTGCGCATCGTCGACAAGCGCGACAAAAGCCTCACTGAAATGCGCGGCGGTTGGGCCGGCGAAATCGGCCCGATGCAATTTCTGCCCTCGTCCTACGTGAAGTTCGCCGTCGATTTCGACGGCGATGGGCGCCGTGATCTGTTTCGTTCTGTGCCCGATATGCTGGCGTCGACGGCGAATTTTTTGAAGTCCTACGGATGGATAGCCGGGCAGCCCTATGGTCCCGGGACGACCAATCATGAGGTGCTGCGCAACTGGAACAAGGCCGACGTGTACGTGAAGACGATCGCGCTGATGGCTGAACGCATGGCGGGACGCGCGCGCTGACTGAATCGACAAACCGTAGCGAGACCGATGCGACACGGATGTGATTTTTCGCGGGCGAGGACGCTTTCAGTCGAGGCGCAGGAGACTGTCACTTAAGATCAATGCTCGTGTGGTCGGAGGCATGACAGCATGAGCGACGAGAAAAGCGCCGGTGGATCAAAGACAGGTGGGCCGAAAACCGGCGTGCCAAAAGCGGCTGGGCCAAATGCTGGTGAGCCCGCGTCCGGCGGCGGGCCTCGTCTCGATGCTGTCGTCGTCGGAGCCGGTTTCGGCGGCATGTACATGGTCCATAAACTTCGCCGGATGGGCCTCAACGTCGTCGGCGTGGAGGCTGGCGGCGATGTCGGCGGCGTCTGGTACTGGAACCGCTATCCGGGCGCTCGATGCGATTTGATGTGCATCGACTACAGCTATGGTTTCTCCACCGAGATCGAGCAGGAGTGGACCTGGCCCGAGCAGTTTGCGCATCAAAGCGACATTCTCGCTTATGCAAATTTTGTCGCCGATAAACTCGAT
>JANOAW010000291.1:0-3719 GCA_031411355.1 Hyphomicrobiaceae bacterium
TGTTGGAGACATCGTCAATGCTGCCTTCGGCAAGCACCGAGCCTTCGTGCAGGCACGTCACCTTGACACCGAGCGCGCGCACGAACGCCATATCATGCTCGACGACGACGACGGAGTGATCGGCCGAGATCTCCTTGAGCAATTCAGCCGTTCGCTCCGTTTCGGCGTCGGTCATACCCGCGACCGGTTCGTCGACGAGCAACAACTTGGGATCCTGCGCCAGAAGCATGCCGATTTCGAGCCATTGTTTCTGTCCGTGGCTGAGATCGCCGGCGTCGCGATCTCGATGCTGGAGGAGTTTGACGCGCTCGAGTGTTTCATCGATGCGGTCCCGCGGCACGGTGTTGCGAATACCGAACAGAGCCGACCAGGGATCGCGCGGGCCCGACAATGCCAGCAGAATATTGTCGGCCAAGGTGTGATTGTCGAACACGGTCGGCTTTTGGAACTTTCGGCCGATGCCGAGGTTTGCGATGTCGGCTTCGTCGAGTTTGGTCAGGTCGTATTTGCCGTCGAACATGACCGTGCCGTCGTCCGGGCGCGTCTTGCCGGTGACGATGTCCATCATGGTGGTTTTGCCGGCACCGTTCGGGCCGATGATGGCGCGCATCTCGCCGGGCCGGATGAACAGCGACAAATTGTTGATGGCCTTGAAACCGTCGAAGGCGACGCTGACGCCGTCGAGATACAGCAGAGCGCTCGATACCGAGGGGCGGTCGGCTTCATCGACGGGGTGGAAGACGCTGCTCATATCGTCACTCCGCCGACTTGATGACAGGGGCCGCCAACGATGCCACCGGTGCGGCACGCGCTGACAACCAGTCCTGCAGTGACCCAACGATACCCTTCGGCAGCAACAGCGTCACGGCGATGAAGATGCCGCCGAGCGCGAACAACCAGTATGGCGCAAGCAGACCGGTCGTGAAGGTGGACTTGAGGAAATTGATCAGCACTGCCCCGAGCGCCGCACCGGTCAGCGTGCCACGACCACCGACCGCCACCCAGATGACGGCCTCGATCGAATTCGCCGGCGCAAACTCCGAGGGGTTGATGATACCGACTTGCGGCACGTAAAGCGCTCCGGCGATGCCGGCCATCATGGCCGATATGACGAACACGGCGAGCTTATAGTGCTCGACCCGGTAGCCGACGAAGCGCGTCCGGCTCTCGGCATCGCGGATCGACACCAGCACCTTGCCAAAGGTCGATGTCACGATGTGGCGCGAGATCAAAAAGAACGCAGCCAGCGCCGAGACCGAGACACAGAACAAGGTCAACCGCGTGCCGCGGGCCTGCACGTTGAAACCGACGATATCCTTGAAGTCGGTCAGGCCGTTGTTGCCGCCAAAACCCATGTCATTGCGGAAGAAGGCGAGCAACAGCGCGTAGGTCAGCGCCTGCGTGATGATGGAGAGATACACGCCGGTGACACGCGAGCGGAACGCGAGCCACCCGAACACGTAGGCCAACAGTCCCGGCACCATGACGATCATCAACGCAGCGAACGGGAAATTGTCGAACCCGTACCAGAACCACGGCAGTTCCTTGTAGTTCAGGAACACCATGAAATCCGGCAGAACCGGGTTGGCATAGACGCCGCGCGCACCGATCTGGCGCATCAGATACATGCCCATGGCATAGCCGCCGAGGGCGAAAAAGGCGCCGTGACCGAGCGAGAGAATGCCGCAATATCCCCACACGAGATCGAGTGCAAGCGCGAGAATGGCATAGCAGACATATTTGCCGAGCAGCGCGATCATGAACGTCGGCACGTGGAACAGCGAGCCAGGCTGCGTGTACAGATTGAGCAGTGGCACAAGGATGCCGAGCGCCGCCAACACGACCAGGAAAATACGCCCGCCCGTGTCGAGCAGGCCCGTTTGCGCAGCGTGTGCCGTGATGGATCGCGACTTCATGCTTCCACCGCCCGGCCCTTGAGTGCGAACAGACCACGGGGGCGCTTCTGAATGAACAGGATCAGCAAGACGAGGATCAGGATCTTCGCCAGCACAGCGCCGGCGACCGGCTCGAGAAACTTGTTGGCGATGCCGAGCGCGAATGCCGACACGAGCGTGCCCCACAGGTTTCCGACGCCGCCGAACACCACCACCATGAAACTGTCGATGATGTAACTCTGGCCGAGGTTGGGGGACACGTTGTCGATCTGTGACAGCGCGACACCAGCTATGCCGGCGATACCGGAGCCCAAGGCGAACGTCATGGCATCGATCCTGCCGGTGTTGATGCCCATCGAGCCGGCCATGCGGCGATTCTGCGTGACAGCCCGCATCTGCAGACCAAGCGGCGTCAATTTCAACATGGCGAGCAGTCCCGCGAAGACGACCAGCGTAAAGAGAATGATCCACATGCGGCCGTAGGTGATCGAAATGCCGCCGACTTCGAATGCGCCGGACATGTATGAGGGCGCGCTGACGTCGCGGTTTCTCGGCCCGAAGATCGTGCGCACGGCCTGCTGCAGGATCAACGAAACGCCCCACGTCGCGAGCAGTGTTTCCAGGGGGCGGCCGTAGAGAAAGCGGATCACGCCGCGTTCGATGATCAATCCGACGAGACCAGCTGCGGCGAATGCCAAGGGAATGGCGACCGGCAGCGACCAACCCAGGGCGCCTGGTGCGTAGGCGCGAAAACCTTCCTGTACGACGAACGTGGTGTAGGCGCCGATCATCACCATCTCGCCGTGGGCCATGTTGATCACGCCCATCACACCGAACGTGATGGCGAGGCCGATGGCCGCCAGCAACAACACCGACCCGAGCGAGAGGCCGTAATAAAAATCCTGCACCAGGCCGAGCACTCTGAGCTTGCGTTCGACCGCGGCCATGGCGATCTGCGCTGCTTGCTTCAGCTCCGGCAGGGGGGAGGCGTCGGCCGCGCCGCGCAACAAGGTCATGGCATCCTGATCACCACGCGCCTCGAGCTGGGCGACGGCGCGGACGATGTCGGCCGCCGGTGCGCCGCCTTTGGTGACGAGGATTGCAGCCCGCGCTTGCTCGAACGCCGTTTTGACTTTTGGATCCTGTTCTTTGGCAATGGCGGCGTCGAGTGCTGGCAGCGACTTCTCATCGCGCGATTTGAACAAGGCGTCGGCGGCCGCGCTGCGTTTGGCTACATCAGGCGAGAGTAACGTCATGGCGCCGACGGCGCTGTCGATGACGCCGCGCAGTCGATTGTTGATGCGCACGCCCTGAGCCTCGGCTGGGAGCTGCGCGACGGGCTTGCCGGTGGCGGCATCGAAAACTTTGTCGGCGTTGTCCTTGTAGAAAATGGCCTTGCCGGCCGAAAACAGGCGACGGTTCTGTAGTGCCTCGAGAATGGCGGCCCCCTGCGGCGCGCCCGAGGCTGCGAGAACTGCGATGCCATCGGCGGTGTCGCCGTAGTCATCCGTGGTGAATTTAGCCAGCGCTGCGTCGAGGCCCGCGCCTTGCCCGCAAGCGGGCGCCAAGAGGCCGAACAGCATCAGGGGGATGAGAAGTAGTCGTAGCATTGGCACCCGACAAGGAAATGGGGTCAGACCGCGATGGGCCCGACCCCGAAGACAGACGATGCGATGCACGGGAGGAAACGCGCATCGCATCGCAGGCAGAGACCAGCCACGTGGAGGAGGGACGCGACTGATCTCAAACTGGGGTGGCGTCTCACCTGAGGTCAGACACCAAGTCTCATCACCCGCCGCACTTGCCGGTCTTGGTATTGAAGTT
>JANOAW010000292.1:0-9504 GCA_031411355.1 Hyphomicrobiaceae bacterium
ACGAGACATCGACCGACGACGTCGGAATGGTGCTTTCGACGACCATGATCCACGGCAGCACCGCGCTCGGACGCCAGCTCGACAGGACAGCATCCTCCATCCCTTCGACGTCGATCTTCAGCCAATGCACCTCTCGATCGCTGTAACGATCGAGCAATGCGCTCAGTGGCATGCATGGTACCGTTTCAACGGATACCGCGTGGCCCGCCGTCGAATAGCCGTCGGCGATCGAACTCAGTCCGGTGCTCAAACCGCCGTTGCCGACGTTGTGGAAATCGATCGACTCGATGTCACCGGCTCCAACCGCGGCTTGGATCACGTCTTCGTCGGGGCGCGCACGACGAAGCTTTTCGGCAAAATACGTCAGTGGTTCGACATGCACGCCACGCCAGCCGTGGTCGTAGAACGCCTGACTGACGGAATCGATCGCCGGGTCGTTGGCGCCGATGTCGACATAAAACCCGGCCGCGACGTTTTTCAACGCTCGCCACAGGATGACGTCTTCGAAGTTTTGGGCATGCGAGACGAACATTTACGCTTCCCTGAACAACGAGTGTTCCGGCGTGTTGCGCGAGATGACTGGTACCACCAGATCCGCGTCCGAGGCCGAGAAACTCGCAACGATCAAGCCGTCACCGCTGAACGATTCATGCACGGGATGCTCGACCAGGATATGCCCACCAAGATCGCGCACGGCTGCAAGGCAATCTTCATGCGTGGTGGGTGAGCCGGATATTTGGTGGTGATGTGTCGACACACATACGAACCGCAGCTTGCCGACCACATCCCGCATCGATCTGATCAACGGAAGTTCGGCACCCTGCGTGTCGATGTGCAACACTTCGACGGCGTCGAGATTCTGAGCCGCGATAATCCCGGGGACGTCGAATTGCGGTAGTGTCAAAAGGGCGTGCGTCGTTTCACACGGATAGGTGGCGTCCGGCAGCGCGGCTCCGCCGGTCCATGCTTGAATGAAGCTCATGCGATCCACAATTCCATTCAAGCTGCCGTTTCTCCGTCCGAGAGCAAGATGGAACGGGTCCGGCTCGACGCAGATGGCTCTGCTGCCTGCTACGGCATTCAGATACCACATCGAATAGTAACACCAATAAGCCCCCAATTCGATCATCGTCGAATCTGGTCTGGCCCTGCGCGCGATGACGTCGAAGATCAGTTCTTCTTGCGGTTCGTGATGCCCCCGTAGATCGGCAATGATCTGCGTCATCCACGAGCCATAATAACCGTCTGCGACGACCTTCAAGCCGTTGTGCATGATCTGTATGCGTTCACCAGACAGCTCGTCGACGCGCCCCGCGCCGGAAACTTTGATAATCACATCGGAATCACGACACCCCGTGGTCATGCGAACACGCTCGTCGAGCGTCATGAGACTGGACACTGTTGCCCCCGCAAATGGCTCGGCTCCGCACGTCGTTGCAGCATCGCGGGCAACAGATGGGCCGTCAACTGGCTGCTATTTCATCAACCGGGACCGAAACGGTCGTGATTTCGTTACGATCCAACGAATCGTACGGCCGACCTTATCGTCCCGAAAGGAAAGCGGGCGCAGGCGTGGAGCGACGCTCACGATGATTTTTCGGGCCAACTTCACGGCATGTCGCCGCGTCACAGGGCGCTCAACCGCGACATGGCCGTGATCAGTCACCAGCGCCACGTGTTGAGCAACGCTGGGACGCTCGAAAAATATGCGCATTTCGGCTGTCGACGCTCTGATACGCGATGTTTCAGCAGTTATCTGGCTGGACAGATCGACAAGGGATTTTCGTTTGTTCCATGCTTCGTCCGGCTCCAAAGCGAGCCTACCTATAATGCGGGGCGGCAAGATAAAATCCTCAACAACGGCAGGTATATCCTCTGGTTTTACGACGATTGGCAAAATGTTTGCGCGCGCTTTTGCTGAAATATGCAGCATTGTCTAGACGCGCGCTATTAACGACGCGACCTCCCTCGTATAATCGGACCAATCGGTGATTGCCCGATCATTCGCCTCGCGAGATAAGCGTTTAACCTCTTCCGGATTTGCGATCAACCGCTCGAGCACCCTGGAAATGGCCTCTGGGTCCGACATATCCACAGTTTTGCAACCGCCACCGGCCGCTAATTCGGCCATAACGCTCTGATCGTGACAGACACATGGCTTGCCCATCCACAGACTCTCCATGATCGGGAGGCCAAAACCTTCGACAAGGGAGGAATAGACGAGAAACTCCGAATTCCTGATCTCCTGTTCCAACACGGTATCAGACACCGGGCCGAGCCATTGAATACGCGGCTCGGAGCGGCAGATGGCTTCGATGTCTTCGGCCAATTTCGGCGCGCCGCCATAACGGTTACCGATCAATTTCAGGCTGACGTCGAGATCGCCACGGCGTTTCACGAGTTTCAAGAAGCCATTGATCAGCTGCATGTGGTTTTTGCGAGGCTCGATCGTCGAGACGCACAAAATTTGAAGTTTGCGCGATTTCTCGGCGCGGTCCGTCGATCGACTGCGCGGAAATGTGCCGAGTTGTCCGGGGAGCCAGACCGCTTCGACGTGCGTTGTGGTGCCGAGGTTGTGTTCGGCGACATAGGAATCGAACTGGGTCTTGGTCGTCTCGGAGATGCTGACCAGGAGGTCGGTCTTGGCCATTGCCTCGAGATAGCTCGGGAAAATCCGGACGATCGCTGGGTCGCAATATTCTGGATGATGAATGGGGATCAGATCATACAGGACGGCCGCGATGCGGCAGGAGCGCGCACGGCCCCAGGCAACTCTGGCCGCGATCTGATCGTCCATTGCAATTTCGGGCAGAAACAGCAGCGGTGCTGCGTCCGTGCCGAGGGCCAGATAGTGGACGAGATCGTTCATGTCGGCGTCATTGGCGATGTTCGGATCGACGTAGGACGGCAAATCTTTCGGGCCGCCGTGTCCTTCGATGAATTGGCGATGCACGGGTTCCAACAGACGGTAGCGCTGCTGCTCGACGTCCCACCGGATGAGAACGATCTCGAGCCGATCGAATGACTGCAACCGTGACGTCAGTTGGCGGGCCACGCGCGTCACCCCGGAGTTGGCCGGATCACGCGAGGAGTTGCTGACATCGACGAACACGACGCGCCGCGCTCTCGACGGCGCTGCCGTGTCAGCTCTCCCCTGCGCGACCAGGCGTTCGATCACGTCAACGTATTGCTTGACCGTGTCAGACCAGCGAAAGCGCGTGCCTTTCGTCTGATCGCTGATCGCCGGCGGTTTCGGCGCGCGGCCGTCTATGATCGCGCACACTTTGGCGGCCATCTCCGTGGTATTTCCGGCGAGAAACCAAGGATGCGCGATGACTTCGGGATGCGCTCCGACGTTGAAAGCCACGGCCGGTACGCCCGTTTCCTGAATCTCGCAGATCGGCAGATTAAAGCCTTCCCAGAGCGATGGGCTGATACCCGCCGTGCTCATCGACATGACGTCGACCAGGGTGGCATCGCTGAGGAAGCCGAGCGACATGACGCTAACGCGCATCGCCGAGGGGACCTGGGCATCCATTTCGCTGCCGAGGATCAAGAGCTTGCTGGTCGGATGTTTGCGGCGGACGAGGTCGAAGACGTCGTAGATCGCTGGCGAGTTCTTGTAGCCCGTCGCCTCGAAGCGGCCGAGCAGCAAAAGCAGCGGCGCGCGCTGGCGCACTAACCCGCGAAGAACGTCCAGAACCGCTTTTTCCCGCGCGCTGTCGTCGGATTCCGCCGCGAACAGATGATCCTGCAGGTGATCGCCACCGAGGTGCACGAGTTCGACGCCGCGCGCGGAACCGCGATCCGGGAGCGTCTGGCTGTCCCGAATGAAAGCGCTGATCGGCAACACCGACGTAAAGTGCTGCAGCGTCGCTGCGCGAATGCGCCTGACGGCGAGCTGCACGTCGAGTGCCGAACCGGCGAAGCCATCGTGTGGCACCGCGCCGGCGTCGATGAACAGTGTCGGCACTTTTCTCTTAAGGCCGACTCCAGCAACCGAAAAGAACGGCCACCCACCGCTGATGATCAGGTCGAAAGGCTGCGTCTGCTCGCTCTCAGCCAGAATCGCGTCGATTTCGGCGCTGGCTGCGATCTCGGCTTCCTTAATGCCGAGCCCTGCGACCGAATCCAAGACCACGGCCTTGGCCCCGACCGCGTCGGTCGCCGCTTCCGAGTGGCGCAGACAGACCATGGTCGCCCTATGGCCCTCGGATTTGAGGTGGCGCGCGAGCATCAACAGAATACGGTCGACTCCGAACCGGAACAGCAATCTTTCGTTGCAAATCAGAATGTTCAACGGGCGCGCCATAGATAGCCTTGTGTTTAACCGATCCCGAGCGCCGGCCGGCAGTTGCTAAAACCCCGTACTGGTTCACGTGCCGATGAACGAACAAATACATCAGTAGATACGAACCCGTTCCAACCAGCGGCCCGTAATTATGTAATCAGAGCATCACGTCAAGCAGTCGTTAACCAGCGCGAAGTCGCACGTGGCGTTACGCGATATGATGCCACACTGACGATCGTGACCGCGCACTTGAATGCAAGTAGAAATTATAATCGTTGCACGCACAGCGAGTGATGCAGTTCTTTGAATATAGCACCACCAGTCCAACCCGCAATCAACTGCTCGCCGAAACTGCTATGCACAGCGGCAAAACAGCGCTCGTTTGGTCGTCAGCCCGGCAGCGGCACCCAGTCTTCACACTGCAGTCTTCACATGAAGAACAGCCAGGTGATGAGCACGAAGCATGGGATCAGAAAACCGCCTGACCAAAGCATGTAGCCAAAGAAGCTCGGCATCTTCACGCCGCGCTCTTCCGCGATCGATTTGACCATCATGTTCGGCGCGTTGCCGATGTACGTGTTGGCGCCCATGAACACCGAACCAGCGGAGATGGCGAGCAATGTCGTGAACATCGGCCCCATGAGTTGGATCGCGTCGCCACCGGCGAGATTGAAGAACACCAGATAGGTCGGGGCGTTGTCGAGGAAGCTCGACAAGCTGCCAGACAGCCAGAAATACATGATATTGTTCGGCTGGCCGTTGGGCAGCGTCGCAAGTTCGACCAAGGGCGCGAGCGCGCCACCCTTACCCGCTTTGAGAATCGCGATCACTGGCACCAAAGTGACGAAAATGCCGGCGAACAACTTGGCGACTTCCAGGATAGGGCCCCACGAAAAGCCGTTGCCGTCGCGCACGTCGGCGCGGGTGAATTGCCAGGAAATCCACGCGATGATCAGGAGCGACACGTCGCGTGCCACCCCCTGCAACTCCACTTTGGTGCCCAGAACGTTCCAGGCGATGCCGGGTTTCCAGATGCCGCTGACCAGAACGATGGCGACAATGGCGGCCAGCAGTGCGACGTTCAGCCAACCAACGATGCGCAGCCGTGAGTCGGGTGTCGGGTCGGGCTTCGGCGGATAGTCCTTGTCGCGCGCGAACAGAATACTATCGAGCACGAAGAAGACGACCAGCAGGATGGCCGTGCAGACGAGCATCGGCTTCAACATGGCGCCTGTCGGCCAGAAGAAATCCACCCCTTTCAAAAAGCCGAGAAACAGCGGTGGATCGCCGAGCGGCGTCAGAGATCCGCCGATGTTGGCCACGAGGAAGATGAAGAACACCAGCACATGCGCATTGTGCAGACGATTGTCGTTGGCACGAATGATTGGACGCACCATCAACATTGCGGCGCCGGTGGTTCCCGTGATGCTGGCGATCGCCGTACCGATAGCGAGCATCGTCGTGTTGAGCAGCGGCGAGCCGTGCAAATTGCCTCGCAGCAAGACACCGCCGGCGACGGTGAACAACGCGAGTATCAGGATCAGGAACGGAATGAATTCACCGATCATGGTGTGGGCGAGTTCACGACCTGCCAGGTCTGGCCCATAGAGAAATGCCATCGGCACGAGGACAGCGAGTGCCCAGGCCGCGCTGATCTTGCCAAAATGGTGGTGCCAGAGCTGCGGTGTCCAGAGCGGTAAGACCGCGATCGACAACAGCAGTCCTGCGAACGGCGCCGCCCACCAGCCACTGGCGCCGGCGCCTTCGAAACCGGCTGCCTGAGCCGTCGGGGTCAGCGCCGCGATTGCGACCAGCCCGAAGCTGGCAAAGCCAAGCCCCCGAATGGCTCCCCGCATTGGTCTCACAATAGCACGCGTCATGCCGCCCCCCGGTCGCACGCAACCCCACCCAGAGGCTCGTCTATGACATGAGGTGGCGAACCGTGGAAGGCTGGCGCAATCGATCATTCGACGATGCCCATTGCCGACAAGCGTTGCGGCAGGCAGTGTCGCTCGGATGCCTCACACCCCGTCAAGCTCATGACCGCGCAGATTGTTCAGTTGTTCGTCAACGGCATTGCCATCGGTGCCATCTACGCGCTGGTCGCCGCGGGTCTTGTCATGACCTACAAGGCGACGGAAGTTTTGAATTTCGCCCATGGCGACTTGTTGATGCTGGCGGCGTTCGTGGCCTGGGGATCGATGGCCGCCGGCATGTCGTTCTGGATCGCGGTCCCTGTCACCATCGCGGTGACGGCCCTTATCGCAGCGCTCGTCGACATTGTCTTGATGCGTCGCATCGTCGGTCAGCCGCAGTTCGCCGGTGTGATGCTGACTATCGCCATCGGGTTCATGTTGCGCGGTCTCGTCAGCATGGCGTTTGGCCCGGAATCGCGTACGCTTGCGACGCCGTGGAGTGGGCAGACGACCCACCTCGGCGAGGTCGTGTTGTCAAACCTCAGCCTCGTCATCATCGCATCCGCGACCTTGGTCACGACGGCCCTGTTCGTGTTTCTCGGCCGGACACGCATCGGCATTTCGATCCAGGCCGCCTCGCAGAACCAGCTTGCCGCGTTTTTGTCCGGCGTCCGCGTCATGTGGATCAATTCGCTGGTGTGGGCGATCGCTGGGGCACTCGCTGCCTTGTGCGGCATCCTGCTCGCTCCGACGGCCCTGGTTGATATCGGGCTTTGGCATGTCGTGTTGAAATCACTGGCGGCTCTGGTTCTCGGCGGCTTTGGCTCCATTGCTGGCGCCCTCGTCGGTGGCCTTGGCATCGGCTTGATCGAACAATTTGCCGGCGTCTTCATGCCCGACGGCGTCAAAGATATCGTCGCCTACGTGATCCTGATCGCCGTATTGATCGTTCGTCCGCGCGGTTTACTAGGCGAAGCTCATGGACGGCGCGTCTGAGGCGGCGGCGCGACACTCGGTTTCAGGTGCCGAACCAAGCTTCGCATGTCACTTTATCGCTGTCTCGAGCGGCACGTGCATGCGCTTTCACCGCCGCCAACGCTTCAAGCGTGACGCTGCCTTCGTCGTGGTCGCTCTCGCGGTGGAACTCGAAGCAATTCGGGCTGTGCTTGACCACATACCAGCATCCGCCGGAAATCTTGTCGTAAAAGGTGCAGAACATTTTGCCCCGGACCGACCATGTGCCAGCGTCGGCCTTGAGGTCGTCCTTGTAGGCGATACGGCCGCCGGCCACGTAAACCTCGACGAAATTTACGTTGTCTGAGAGATAATAGCCTTTGATGGTCTGGCCGCTGAGTTCCTCGTGCAAGCGAGGTCCTATCAAAAACTCGCTCGCGGCCGCATGACGGCCGCCGAACGTCAGAAATATGGCGACGATACCGAACGCCGATCGACGCATTTCAATTCCCTCTTGCACAAGTGCCGGCATCCGTTGGATGACGTGTTCGCTTGATTGAGCACTCACTATCGTGCTCTTTCCGGCGACACTACGGCTGCACTGAAGCGACACGCCGAGCGAGTCAACGAGCGATGGACGACAAGATCTGGTCTTCTTATTCGCTGATCGCGCGGAGCGCGCTGACGTGCGCTGTTGTTGCTGTCTTGTTCTGGTCTCTCGGCGCGCCAGCCTGGTCTCAGACCGCTGCACCGGGTCCTGCAACGCAGTCGTCCCCCGCGTCGCAACTCTCGACGGCTGATCTGGAATTGATCAAAGCTTTGCGCTCAGGCGGTCATGCGATCGTTATGCGACACGCTTTGGCCGACCCTGATAAATTCGATGCCGACCCAAAAAACTTCAAGAACATCAAACTCCAGCAACCGCTGACTGACGCGGGCCAGGCGTCGGCTCGCAATTTTGGCGACAGCTTGCGGAGCATTGGCATACCCATCGGCGAGGTTTTGACCAGCCGTTTCAACCGCGCGTATCAGACGGCTGTGCTCGCGGGGTTCAAAGACGCCAAGCCGATCACTGAACTGACGGAAGGCAGCTTGGTCACGTCTTCGAATGAGCAACGTCGCCGCGCCAGCGCCCTGAAGCAACTGGCCGCAGCCCCGCTGGCTGTCGGCATGAACCGCTTGCTGGTGACGCATCGGGTCAACATCACCCAGGCTTTCGGCAAGGAATGGTTCGAAGTCAAGGAAGGGGAAGCGAGCATCTTTCGTGTCGACAATGGCGCCTACCCTTTGATTGCACGCATTCAAATCGGCGATTGGAGCCGCCTCGCGACCGTCGGTCGATGACACTCAAGATCGAACTTGCTTCGACACCCCGTTGCTTGCATTCGCGACACCGTCTGGAACAATCTCGGACCTGGAAGGTACGATTCTGGTTCTGCCCAGAGTTATGTTTTTCACGGCCCGTATCTCACGATTGCTGAATGTCCAGCATTCCCCCGTCTGATCAATGAAGACGGTCCAATGCAAATCGAATTCGGGACCATTGTCGATCAAAATGTGCGCTAGTCCAACGCCTTTGGGCGTTGAGACGGGGATTGGCGGGTTGAGCTGCAGAATCATTGCGATAATCGCGTTTTGAAAGGCTTCGCCGACATTGGCCTTGCATCGGTGCAACGCGGCCATCGGGAGGATCGTTCCGGCATTGATGGCGCTTGCAACCAATCATGCCGCTGGTTCGGATGCAAACGTTTCAAGAACGCAGCGTCGTTGAAAAAAGTTGTGACACGTCGGGAACCGAATCGGCAGGTCGCCGTTTAAGACGTGGAGGTGCGGATGACCTTTCCCCCTGGGAATCCCCTTCAAATTGATCCGCGACCTTTCCCCCCCAAGGGTCGCGGATTTTTTTGACTATCTCGACCGCGGCTTTTCCCCCGAAGCCGCGGTTTTTCATGGGTAAAAATCGTGTTCTGAAAAAATGTGCACCGATTCTAGTGTTCTGGATGATAAGTTCCAAATTTCAGCTTTAAGTGGAACAATTTTAAGCTTTAGTGCTTGGCCGCATGCTTGGTCGTCATCGTCCGTGTTTGGGCAAAACTTGAGACAGCGGGGTTGGGATCGCAGCGCAAATCCAGAAATTGCCAAAGCGCTGAGCTTGAACTCATTCAAAAAATTCAACTTCACTTCAATGCGGCCGACGGGGGCCGTCTCGAACCAGTGCATTTCGGCCATGCAGTAAATCGCCGGCGGGTCGCGGTCGATCATCAGTCGAAGTGGCTTTGCCTGCAGGCCGTCAAATTGCCTCCAAACGATGAAGCCTGGTCCAAAATCGGCGATGATCGAGAT
>JANOAW010000293.1:0-1682 GCA_031411355.1 Hyphomicrobiaceae bacterium
CGCCGCGGCGACGATGCCGTGACGGGACGAAACGGTTGGGCGTTTGCCGGACATGATAGGGTCTCGTCGGTTGACTGGCTCAGAGTAGACCTCGGACGCGACGCAAGGCCAGGGGCGTGATCACCTGATCGCTTAAGTGAGGATCGGCCTTGGTCTCTCGTCCATGGAAATCTGCACCAGAGCGGCGATGGCACCGATACCGATCAGCGCCATCCACGCGATCGTATAAGATCCGGACAGATCGTAACTCAGGCCGCCGAGCCATGCGCCGAGGAACGAACCGATCTGATGACTGAGAAACATGACGCCATGTAAGGTGCCGAAATTCGTCAACCCGAACATGTTGGTCAACAAGGCGCTCACCAGCGGCGCGACGCCAAGCCAGAGAAAGCCCATCGCGGCGGCGAACATCAAAGTGCTTTCCGTACTGACCGGTATCGAAACGAAGGCAGCGATCGCGAGCGTGCGCAGGAGATAGACGGCTGCGAGCATTTCCTTGTTGCCATAGCGCGCGCCGAGACGAGCCAGCACCAGGGTGCCGACCGCATTGCACAGGCCGATCAGCGCCAATGCGGTCGCCCCGACGCCGGGCGCGATACCACACAGGACTAAATACTTGGGCAGGTGCGTGACGATGAACACGAGTTGGAAACCGCAGGCGAAAAAGGCCAGCGTCATCAAAAGATAGCCAGGGTGCGCGACCGCCTCGCGCAAGGCTGCGATGGCATCGGGGCGCTGGCCCGGCCCGTTTGCGCTTGGCGGTGCGCCGTCGAGAATGAAGCCGATTGCTGCCATGAGGAGCGCGATCGCCGCAAACACGAGCAGGGTCGTCTGCCAGCCTTGCGCCTGGATCAGATACTGGCCGATGGGCGCGAGCACGAACGTGCCGAGCGATCCCGCAGCCGAAACGATCGCGACAGCGGTCGGCCGTGTTTCCGACGACGCCGCGCGTGACACGGCGCCGATCATGACGCCGAAAGCCAATCCAGATAGGGCGAGACCGATCATCAGCCCGCCACCGACTTGCAGGCCGATACCGCCGGCCTTGGCTGTGAGAAACAGGCCGAGCGCATAGACGCAGCCGGCCACCAACACGATCGGCCGACTACCCAACTTGTCCGACAGGGCCCCGACGAACGGTTGCGACAGTCCCCAGGCAAGATTCTGGATCGCCATGGCGAACCCGAACGTGGCAGCCGAAATCCCAAGGTCGGTGGTGACGTTGATCTGAAACAAGCCGAGCGTCTGCCGCAGCCCCATGGCCAGTGACAACACGGTCGCTGATGCGACGACGAGGACGATCAGAGATGTCGGCCAACGGTTGGACGAGACAGATGCCATGAAGCCTCGGCGTGCGACGGGTTGCGAACGAGACGTATCGGACCGCGGGGCTGATGTCTGCGAGCCGGTCGTACGTGCCGGGATGGCATGCCGAAATCGCATAGCGGCAACCGAACGGCGTTAGCCAAGTCCTGAGACACTTTGCGAAAGTCGAACGCTTGTCGTCTTGCGCGCGCTTGCACGCAGCCCGCCAGCCCCTTATTGTTTCGCAGCTTGAAGCCCTACAGTTCGGGCCGCGTGTGAGGATGTGAGTGCGTCGCAAGTCCGGTAAAAATGGGTCCGGCACGTGCACGTCACGGGATCGGGTGGCGTTTGGATCCCAGCCACCCGATCCCGTGACG
>JANOAW010000294.1:0-3230 GCA_031411355.1 Hyphomicrobiaceae bacterium
TATTCGATCAGACATCGGAGCACCGAACTTTTGTCGAGTCCGGCACTGTCCAAGGCAGTGCAAATCTGGCAAGGCTCCCACTGGCCGTAACCTGCAAATCGGCCACACCCACAAGACCAATAAAAGACCGGGCAAAGAAACCATGGCCACCGAACGCGCCCCGAGCCTGCAAGATCAATTTCTCAATCACGTGCGCAAGAATAAAATTCCCCTGACGATATTCCTCATCAACGGCGTCAAGTTGCAAGGTATCGTGACGTGGTTCGACAACTTCTGCGTCCTGCTGCGGCGCGATGGACATTCGCAACTGGTGTACAAGCACGCGATTTCCACGATCATGCCAGGTCAGCCCGTGCATTTGATGGACCAGGATCCCGCAGAGACGCCGAGCTGAGGCAGCGCATTCGTGGCGGTGTACACTCGGATTTCCGGGCGGGAATGAAAACAGGAGCCGACGGCGTGCCTTCGATCTGTGACGAAATCCGCCACATCTACGAGGTCCGTGCCACCAAGCGGTACGGCCTGTCGGACGTCGATCAACAGCAGCATGCGTTGCAAGCCGCAACTCTGGCCGAGGCGAATGGCGAAACAGCGGCTGTGATCACGGCAGCTTTGGTGCACGACATCGGCCACATGATACACGATCTCGGCGACAATCCCGCACAGGCGGGAATCGACGACAAGCACGAGGCGCTCGGTGCCGTCTGGCTCGAAAAACATTTCGGTCAGGACGTCACGGAACCTGTTCGACTGCATGTGCCGGCGAAGCGATATCTATGCACGGTCGACCCTAGTTATTTCGGGCGACTTTCAGCTGATTCAGTGCTGTCACTCGACTTGCAGGGCGGGCGCATGTCGGCTGAGGAGGTAAAGGCGTTCGAGGCCGATGCCCACGCGAGCGCGGCAATACGTTTGCGCAAGCTCGACGAGGCGGCCAAAGATCCCCACATGCGGACGCCTCCGGTCGCGCATTTCATGCAGTATGTCGCGGCGTCGTTGCGTCGTTGATCATGCGCCGCACTTTTGCCAACAGCGCGCGATAGCCGGTTGATACCTATGAGGCTATGCGACATGCGATCGATGTGTGTGCTGCTTGCCCTGACCATCGTCGCAACAGGGGTTGCGCGTGCACAGCAGCCGCAATCCGCTCCCGGCGGGTGGACTGGAAACGTCCGGCCGCAACCTGCCGTGCCGGCCCAACCGCCGCCGCTGAAGGGCACGACGCTGGAGACGCCCGCGAACACCACCATCATTGCTCGTCCGACGGCGGAAAATCGCACCGGCGGTCAGGTCACGTTGAGTGCCAAAATCATCGAGGACGGCGCCGATATCGAGGCCGGTGTCGTCTGGCGGGTGTATCGCGACAAGCCCGGGAGCGACGGCAAACCCCGCCTGCTGTCGCTGCATCGCGATGCAGCGCCGCAACTGCGGCTCGAGGTCGGTGATTATCTGGTGCATGTCGCCTATGGTCGCGCCAATCTCACGCGCAAAATCTCGGTCGCTGCAGGCAAAGTCGTGGTCGAGAAATTCGTCATCAATGCCGGAGGGCTTAAAGTGGCGGCCTTGCTCGCGTGGTGAGGCCATTGCTGACAATGCGGTCGTGTATTCGGTTCTGTCCGACGAGCGTGACCAATTCGGCAACCGCATCACGGTTTTGCCGTCAGCACGTCCCGGCGCCACAGTCAGGCTGAACGCGGGTCTTTATCAGGTGCAGTCGACCTACGGCGATGCCAACGCCGTCGTCCGCGGCGAAGTGGCTGTCGAACCCGGCAAAGTGACCGAGGCGACACTGGTGCACAGCGCCGCGCGCGCCACTTTCCGACTGGTGACGCGACCCGGCAGCGAGGCATTGTCGGACACGCAGTGGAGCATCGTCGGCAGTCAGGGCGAGGTCGTCAAGGAGAGCGCTGGTGCATTGCCGACGCACATTCTTGCGCCGGGAATCTATGCGGTCGTCGCACGCCGCCTCGGCCAATCGTTCCGTCGCGAATTCACCGTCCAGGCCGGCGAAACCGTCAGCGTCGAACTCGTCGCACAACCGCAATGACGTCATGCCCCTTGGGTGTGGCGCGCAATGTCGTCGACGATCCGCGGCCACAGGGCACGCGGTAGGGCGTGCGCCATCTTGGGTATGATGTCGACGGTCGCGCGGCCGATCGCACGCACCAGTGCGTGCCCGTGGTCGACGGGAATGAGCGGATCGGCATCGCCATGAATGACCAGCGCGCGTGTGGTGATTTCGGCCAGCTTGGCCGTACGATTGCCGGACGCGTAAATGGCGGCCAATTGACGTGTCGTACCGGCAGGGTTGAGACCGCGGTCGAAATTGCGCACGGCGCGCGCCTCGTCATGCGCGTCTTCTTCAGGGAAATGCGGCCCGCGTAAAACCCGCACCGTCGCCTTGTAGGCCGCAAGATATCCGTCGCGATCAGACGGGGTCGGCTTCAACAGAACGGCGATGGCTTCGGCCGTCGGGGCTTTCAACTTCGGATCGCCGGGCGAGGCCATGATGCAGGTCATCGAGCGCAACCGGTCGCGGTGATGGATTGCCAGTTCCTGTACGATGGCGCCGCCCATGGAAGCGCCGACGACGTGCGCACGTTCGATGCCGAGATGATCCATGACTCCCACTGTATCGGCGGCCATGTCGCGCAAGGTGTAGGGAACTTCGAACTTGCGCCCGATCGCCATCATACCCATCAGCGCGACGATGTTGGGGACGCCGGCCGCATCGAATCTCGTGGAGCGGCCGATGTCTCGGTTGTCGAAACGAACGACAAACAGGCCTGAGCGGGCGAGTGCTGCACACAGAGCCTCGTCCCATCCGATCATCTGAGTGCCAAGTCCCATGACCAGGACGAGGGCTGGATCTGTCTTGTCACCGAAGGTCTGGTAGCAGAGGTCGAGGCCGTTGCAGCGGGCCATGCGTTCGCCGGATGTCTCGATCATGTCGGTCCTGTCGCTCGACGTCTGCACGTTTAGGCAGTGTACCAAGAGATGCAGCGGCTGTCTCGTCCGGCGTGCGGCTGAACGCTTTCCTCTCGCACACACGCCTCTGTACTGAGCTGGCAGAGCATAGCAGCATGGCGGTTGATCGACAGAACGACGCGGCTACACGCGCGTGTCCGGAAACTGCTCATTGCGCAGATGCGTGACACAGTTTGCGACCACACGGTTGCATTTCACCACACCGACGCCTATAGCTCAGCGACGGAGACGTGGCCGAGTGG
>JANOAW010000295.1:0-6611 GCA_031411355.1 Hyphomicrobiaceae bacterium
TTGATCGTGATCGATGCGCCAAGCGATAACAACGCCATCAATTTCAACGCGCTTCTCAATACTTGCTCGGCCCGCTTCGAGGCCGTTCCGACCCACGCCGACGACACGGCGTTCTGGCTCTATTCGTCGGGGTCGACGGGGATGCCCAAGGGAACGCGCCACGTCCATTCCAGCCTAATGAAGACCGCTGAACTCTATGGCCAAGGCGTGTTGGGCATCCAGCCCGACGACGTCGTATTTTCAGCCGCGAAATTATTCTTCGCCTATGGCCTCGGCAACTCCTTGTCGTTTCCGCTCTCGGTCGGTGCATCATCCGTGCTGCTCCCGGATCGCCCGACGCCTGACAGTGTCGGCAAGGTTCTGCGTCAACACAATCCGACAGTTTTCTGCGGCGCTCCGACGCTGTTCACTGCGATGCTGGCTCGCTCCGACATCACGCGAGGCGCTGGTTCGTCGCGCCTGCGATTGACATCGTCGGCTGGCGAGGCCCTGCCCGAAGAAATCGGCAAGCGCTGGCAGCAGGTGGTTGGCACCGAAGTGATAGACGGCATCGGCTCGACGGAGATGCTGCACATCTTTTTGTCGAACCGCCCTGGAAGCGTCCGGTACGGCACTTCAGGCAAACCAGTTCCCGGCTACGAGGCTCGTATCGTCGACGAGAACGGCGGCGACGTGCCGGCCGGCGAGATGGGGGAACTCATCATCAAGGGCGCGACCGCTGCGGATGGCTACTGGCGGCAGCGCGAGAAGTCGCGCCGCACGTTCCGCGGTGAGTGGACCTACACCGGCGACAAATACCGCGTCGCCGAGGATGGCAACTATGTCTACTGCGGTCGCACCGACGACATGTTCAAGGTTTCGGGAATCTGGGTCTCTCCCTTCGAGGTCGAGAGCGCCCTTATTGCCAATGATGCCGTGCTCGAGGCGGCGGTGATCGGCAAAGAAGACAGCGACGGCCTGATGAAGCCGAAGGCATTCATCGTGCTGAAGCCTGGCCATCAGTCGAGCGATCAGCTCTTCGAGACTCTCAAGGCCCAAGTGAAATCGCAAGCAGGCGCCTGGAAATATCCGCGCTGGATCGAGATTCGCGCCGAGCTGCCTAAGACTGCCACCGGAAAAATCCAACGCTTCAAACTACGCGACGAGTGATCCAGCCCACCGCCACTTGCTCATTCAATCCCCACCGGAGAGTCCCATGCTCAGCTATTGCCTCGAGAAGTTCGCGCAGCCGTTCGTCGAAGTGAAGGGTGCGGCTCCCGCGCCGGCCGGCAATCAAGTGGTTATCGATGTCAAAGCCTGCGGCCTCTGCCACAGCGACGTACACCTGCACGATGGGTACTTCGATCTGGGCGACGGCGCCAAAGTGGACGCGACGCGCATTGTCAATCCCCCGCGCACGCTCGGTCACGAAATCGTCGGCACCGTCTCGGCCATCGGGCCCGACGCCAAGGGTGTCAAGGTCGGCGACAAGCGCGTCGTCTTCCCTTGGATCGGCTGCGGCAAGTGTGGCCTGTGCCAGGCTGGCAACGAGCATCTTTGCAACGCGCCGGCGGCTCTCGGCATCCATCGCGACGGCGGCTTCTCAAACAAGGTCTTGGTGCCGGACGCGAAGTATCTCATCGACTACGGCAAGCTGCCTGAAGCGCAGGCTTGCACGTATGCGTGCTCGGGACTGACGGCCTACAGTGCCATGAAGAAGGTCATGCCGTTTCCCGCAGGCGGCAAGCTGCTGATCATCGGGGCCGGCGGCGTCGGTCTCTCCGGCGTCCGTCTCGCGAAGGCCATGAACCTGCCCGCACCCATCGTGGCCGAAGTCGACAAATCCAAGTGGGACCTCGCCAAGGCCGCGGGCGCATCCGAATGCATCGACCCGAGTGAGGCGACCGCGGTGCGCACACTCCTGAAGGCGACCGGCGGCGGTGTGCAGGCCGTGATCGACTTTGTCGGCGCGGGCTCAAGCTTCGCGTTCGGCTTCAATGCGCTCGGCAAAGCCGGCACGCTTGTCTCGGTCGGGTTGTTCGGCGGCGCCACGCCGATCGCGCCGGCTATGATCTCGATGAAGGCTGTGACGATCAAGGGCTCATATGTCGGCAGCTTGGAGGAAATGCGCGAGGTGATGGATATCGCGCGCTCCGGTGCGCTCGTCGAATTGCCAGTCGCGACAAGGCCACTGAACCAGCTCAACGACGCGTTGGCCGATCTCAAGCAGGGTCGCGTGCGCGGCCGCGTTGTCATGCTGCCGTAACGCAATCAGTTGTCCGGAGAACCGACATGGCTAAAAAGCCGAAGACCGATGTCGCCAAAATAGCGGCCAACCTCGCAACGGATCGCAAGATCGCCGAAGATATTGCCCGAGGTGCCGTGGCGGAACCGGAGAAGGGGGCTGAGATGGCTCAGGCGATGCTGAAGAACGCATCGCCCATGTACTGGTTCAGCCTTCAGCAGCGTTTCGCGCAGGAGCACATGGGCCTCGTCATGCGGACGTTCACACCACCGGCGGCAACGCAGGCTGGCGACGCCCCCCCCACAGCGAAACCCGATCCGCGCTTTGCGGCAGCGGAGTGGGAGCAGCATCCATGGTTCCGATGGGTCAAGGATGCCTATCTCACGAACGCAAAACTGACGTCGGAAGCGATTGATCGCGCTAACCTCGATCCCGCGCAACGCCAACAGCTCGAGTTCTATACGCGCCTCATGACGGAGGCGTGGTCGCCGGCAAATTTCCCCATGACGAACCCGGAAGCAATCAAGACTGCCGTCGAAACGCGTGGTGCCAGTGTCGTCTCCGGCATGCGGCAACTGACAGAAGACATGAGCAAGGGGTACATCTCTCTCACCGACGAAGGTGCGTTCGAGATCGGCCGCAATATCGCAGCGACACCGGGTGAGGTGATCTTCGAAAACCGGGTCATGCAGTTGGTCCACTACAAGCCCGCAGGAGACACTGTGCACGAACGGCCGATGCTGTTCGTGCCGCCGTTCGTCAACAAATTCTACCTGATGGACCTTGAGCCCGAGAACTCGTTCGTCAAGTGGACCGTGGAACAGGGGCATCAGCTGTTCCTCGTCTCGTTCAAGAATACAACGGAAGCCGAGCGTGACCTGACCTGGGACCAGTATGTCACCGACGGTGTCATTCGCGCCATGGAGATCGTGCGTGATGTGACAAAGCAGAAGGACATGAATGTCCTTGCCTTCTGCACCGGCGGCACGCTGACGACGACCGCGTTCGCGCCGTTGATTGCACAAGGGCGCAAGGACTGGGTCAAGAGCTTCACTTTGATCGCCGCGGGCCTTGAGTTCACGGACGTCGGTGAAATCGGCGTCTACATGGACAGCCCGTTCATGCGCTACCGCACGCAATCACTGAAGCACGGTGGCGTGATGCCGGCACGCGACCTCGCGGCGGCCTTTGCATATCTCAAGGCCAACGATCTCGTTTGGGGCAACGTCGTCAACAACTACCTGAAGGGAAAAAAGCATACACCGTTCGGGCTGCTCTACTGGAACAGCGATCCGACCAGTCTGCCTGGCCCGATGTACGCCTGGTATCTGGAGCACACCTACATGGGCAACACGTTGATCCGCCCAGGTGCTGCGACCGTCTGCGGCAAGCCTTTTGACATCACGGCCATTGATCGACCGACGTACGCAATGGGGGCCATCGAAGATCACATTGTGCCCTGGCGCGGCGCATATGAGAGTGCGCGCCATCTCGGCGCCAACGTTCGCTTCTGCCTTGGCGGCGGTGGACACATTGCTGGCACCATGAATCCGGCATCGAAGAACCGTCGCAACTACTGGGTTCACGACAGCAACAAGCTGGCTGACGATCCTGACCAGTGGCTGGCCAATGCCGCGAACTGCAAGGGCAGCTGGTGGAACGATTGGGCCAAGTGGCTCGAGCCGTTTGTTGGCAAGCGCATCGCTGCGCCAAAATCCCTCGGCTCGAAATCCTACGTTCCGATCGAGCCGGCGCCTGGTCGCTATGTGCGCGAACGTTCTGTCTGATGGCCTTCGTAGAGTCGGATGGCGCAAGCATTTACTGGTACGAGATTGGTCAAGGCGATCCTATCGTCTTGATCATGGGGCTCGGTTGCAGTTCGGCCCTTTGGTTTAGACTTGCGCCGCGGCTCGCACGCCACTTCCGCGTGATCATGCTCGACAACCGCGGGGTTGGCCAAACCGAAGTGCTGCGCAATGCAACCACTCATCGTGTCCCGGACATGGCAAATGATGTTGCGCGGGTGATGACTGCGGCGGGCGTTGGCGACGCCCACATTCTCGGCTTCTCGATGGGTGGGATGATTGCGCAGCAGTTCGCAATCGACCACCGCGCCCGCACGCGCTCGCTCACTCTGCTGGCGACCAACTGCGGGAACCCTTATGCGATCTTGCCCAGGTGGGAGGTACAGCGTTTGCTGTTTGACCGGCGTCGCGAGTCGCCCGAGCAGTCGCTCCGTGCCATGCGTCCCTACGTCTATGCGCGTGCCACACCTGACGAGCGCATTGCGGAAGACGACGCCATTCGCATCGCGAGCTATCCCAAGCGGGCGAGCTACGACGCGCAGCTTTATGGCTTGATTTACTGGACATCCTATTTCGAACTGCCGCGATTGCGCGCGCCGACGCTCGTGATGCATGGGAACGAGGACCTGCTAATCCGAAGTTCCCCGGCCTGAAAGTTGGGTTCCGCACGCGAACGCCTTGTGTCGTGGGCACTTGTGCGCCAGGGCTTCGCGCACACGGCATGCAATGTGCCCATGTATTGCGACGCAATGACTCATGCGTGAGCCGCGCAAATCACGTATGCATGGCTCATGTACATCGACATCGTCCCCAATCGGTCATCGCCGCCCGCCATCCTGTTGCGCGAGAGCGTGCGCGACGGCAAACGCGTCATGAAGCGCACGGTCGCCAATCTTTCCGGCCTCTCGATCGAGCAGGCCGAGGCCATGCGCGACGTGCTGAAGGGTAAACGCCTCGCGCCGATCGACGACACGTTCGAGGTCACGCGCTCGCAAGCCCACGGCCACGTCGAGGCGGTGCGCAGCGCCATGCGCCGGCTCGGCTTCGACAGGCTGATCGACAAGGCAACGTCGCGCGAGCGCAATCTGATCGTTGCCATGGTCGCCGGGCGCATCATCGCGCCGGAGGCCAGCAAGCTCGGCATGACGCAGGCATGGGCTGATACGACGTTGGCCGATGATCTGGGCATTGCCGATGCCGACGAGGACGAACTCTACGCGGCGATGGACTGGCTGCTCGAACGTCAGGACAAAATCGAAAAAAAGCTCGCTGGCCGCCATCTGAAATCCGGCGGACACGTGCTGTTCGACCTGACGTCGTCGTGGTTCGAGGGCGTGACGTGCCCGCTGGCGAAAATCGGCTACAGCCGCGACGGCCGGAAGGGAACGCTACAGGTCAATTACGGTATCATGACCGACAATCGCGGCTGCCCGGTTTCAGTTTCTGTCTTCGAAGGCAATACCGGCGATCCAAAAACGCTGTTGCCGCAAGTGGAGAAAATAAAGAAGAGTTTCGGCATCGATCGAATTGCACTGGTCGGCGATCGCGGCATGATCACCAACGTGCAAATCGACGCGATAAAGACGTACGACGGCTTTGACTGGATCACGGCGCTCAAAAGCGGCTCCATCGCCGATCTGGTGCACGACAAAACCTTGCAGCCGGAGCTGTTCGACGAACGCAATCTGCTGAGCCTGACGCATCCCGATTATCCCGGCGAACAGCTGGTTGCCTGCAGGAATCCGGAGCTGGCGAAGCGACGAGTGATAAAGCGCAACGAGTTGATCGCGGCCACTGTCGTCGAGCTGGAGAAGATCAAGATCGCCGTTGAAGCCGGACGTTTGAAAGGCGAAGCGAATATCGGCGAGCGGTACGGTCGGGTCGTTGGCAAATTCAAAGTCGCAAAACACTTCAAGCGCACGATCAAAGCCGCGACATTCTCATTCGAGATCGATACCGAAAAGGTCGCCATCGAAGCAGCGCTCGATGGCATCTACGTCATCCGCACGAGCGTCGCAAAAGAGCAGATGTCCGCCGAAGCGGCAGTGCTCGGCTATAAAAATCTGGCTCAAGTCGAGCGCGGTTTTAAAACCATGAAAGGCGTTGATCTGCACGTGCGCCCGATCCGACATCGCCTGGAAGGGCGCGTCAGGGCGCATATCTTCCTCAGTATGCTCGCCTATTATGTCCAGTGGCACATGCTCCAGGCCGTGCGCCCGCTGACCTTCGCTGACGAAGCCGGTCCAGATGCAGCGCGCCTCGCCGATCCGGTCGCGCCGGCGCGGCGCTCGAAGGCCGCACTCGACAAGGCCCACACGCGCACACTCGCCGACGGCACGCCCGCGATGAGCTTCACGCGCCTGCTGGCCCACATGGCTGCGATCGTGCGCAACGCGGTGCGCCCCATCGGTGCCCGTGCCGGCGCGCCATCGTTCACGCTGACGACGCGACCCAACGACAAGCAGCAGAAGATGCTCGATCTCATCGCCGCAATTGCAGTGTAGACAGTAGCCGGCCCGATGCCGCCGTCGCAAGCGATTGCGGCGAAAGAGAAATCTGGCCCGGGTGGCTGGAACTTCGGG
>JANOAW010000296.1:0-1683 GCA_031411355.1 Hyphomicrobiaceae bacterium
CAACGTCGGTGTGCACGGCATACGCGAAATCGATCGGCGTCGCCCCGCGCGGCAACGCGATGATGCGGCCCTTGGGCGTGAATGCGAAGACCTGATCCTGAAACAGCTCGAGTTTCGTGTGCTCGAGAAAATCCTCCGACGTCGACCCATCGAGCACGTTCTCGACCATGTGGCGCAGCCACAGATACGGGTCATCGTGCGGCGCGACGTCCGCTTTCGGCAAACCGTCGGCTGTCCGTTTCTCCTTATAGAGTGCGTGCGCCGCGATCCCGAATTCCGCCACGGCATGCATTTCGCCGGTTCGCACCTGCAGCTCGACGCGTTGATTGCGCGGGCCGACGATGGTCGTGTGGATCGATTGATAGCCATTCTGCTTCGGCGTCGAAATGTAGTCTTTGAACCGACCCGGAACCGCACGCCACGAGCCATGCACGATGCCGAGCGCGGCATAACAGGCAGCCGGCGTCGCAACGATGACCCGAAACCCATAGATGTCGGACAGCTGCTCCATGGAGATGTGTCGGTTCTCCATCTTGCGCCAGATCGAATACGGCTTCTTTTCGCGCCCCGAGACGTCGGCCGTGATGCCGGAGAAACGCAGTTTTTCGCGCACGGACGCCAGAATATCGTCGATCAAGCCCTGGTTTTTCTGCCGCAGCTCGTCGAGTTTGCCCGTCACCGTCGCAAATCCGTCCGGATCCAGCCACTTGAACGCCAGCTCTTCCAGCTCGTCGCGCACGCTCTGCATGCCCATGCGACCGGCGAGCGGCGCATAAATTTCAAGCGTCTCCTCGGAATTGCGGCGGCGGCTTTCGGCGCTGTTGTGCTCGAGCGTCCGCATGTTGTGCAGCCGGTCGGCAAGCTTCACCAGCAACACCCGCACATCGCTCGAGATGGCAACGAGCAGCTTGCGGAATTGTTCGGCCTGCTCGGTTTTCTTGCTCGCCAGATCGAGCTTGCTGATCTTGGTCAATCCATCGACCAGATGCGCGATTTCAGGCCCGAAATACTTGTCGATGTCGCTCTTCGTGACCGGCGTATCCTCGATCACGTCGTGCAGCAGCGCCGTCGCGATCGTCGCATCGTCGAGCTTGAGGTCGGTCAGGATCGCCGCGACTTCGAGCGGATGCGAAAAATAAGGGTCGCCATTGCGCCGCTTTTGATTGCCGTGCGCTTTCATGGCGTAGACGTAGGCGCGGTTGAGCAACCCCTCGTCTGCCCGAGGATTATAAGACAGCACGCGCTCCACGAGCTCGTACTGGCGCATCATGTTCGGCACCTCCATGGAGCAAATCGGCAGCCGATTTGCGCGCAGCTGGGAATATGCGGGCCATGGTGCACCTGGTCAATGACTTAACGGCGGCCGCAGTCAGCGTCCTGTCGCAACTACCGTCCCTTCGCGGCGCCCTCCCGCCGCGGATCGGCACCACCGAACAGCGTCCCGTTCGCGTCCCGGCTGATCACATGCACCCCCGAGGTCATGTCCGGTGTGACGACCTGATGCCCCCTCTGCAGCATCTGCGCGGTGAGAAGCAATGGCGCCATACCGGCTTCGATCTCCAAAGGTCCATTGCGCGAACCGAAATTGGCGATGTCCGATGCCGATTGCGGATCGAGCTTCCAGTCGATCAGCCCGACAATGGTTTTCGCCACGTAGAGGATGATGCGACTGCCACCGGGCGA
>JANOAW010000297.1:0-3408 GCA_031411355.1 Hyphomicrobiaceae bacterium
CCCGACATCATATATTCAAACCCGTTCGAGATCAGCAGGCCGAGCGATGGTTCGGTTTGAGGTAGGCCGACGCCTAAAAACGACAGCGTCGCCTCCAGTGCGATGGCGTGTGCCGTTTGAACAGTCGCGACGACAATCAACGGCGCCAGGCAATTGGGCAGGATGTGCTTGAACACCACGCGCGCATGCGAGAGGCCGAGGCAGCGCGCCGCTTCGACATACTCCTTGCGCCGCTCGACAAGTGCGGTACCGCGCACGGTGCGGGCATAATAGGCCCACTGCACGGCGACGAGCGACACGATGATCTTGTCGACGCCCTTGCCGAGCACGGCGATCAGCATCAGCGCGATCAGGATGGCCGGAAACGACAGCTGCAGATCGACCAGCCGCATGATCAGGCTTTCAATGCGCCCGCCCGCATAGGCCGCCAGCAGGCCGACCGCTGCGCCAAGCAGCATCGCGATAACGCCGCTCGCGACGCCAACCGCGAGAGAGATGCGCAGGCCATAGACCATCGCCGACAAGAGGTCGCGACCGGCGCCGTCGGTGCCGAGCCAGAACGTGTATTCCGAACCAGCCGAACCCGGGGGCAAGCGGCTGTCGAGCACGTCGACCTGGGCGAGGTCGTAGGGATTTTGTGGCACGATCCAGGGACCGATCAGCGCCAGCGCGATCAACGCTGCGAGCATGATGATGGCGAACCCGGCTAAGCGGCTTTCGAAGAACTCACCGACAAATACGCGCCACGGCGCCGCCTCGCGTGTCATCCGTGCCCCGCCCGACGCGGCGATATCGGCCATGATGTCGTCCTCGCGCTACGTCGACGGCGCGAGGCTACCAGCCGAGACGATGGCAGGCAAATCGCCTGACGGTTTTGCCCGACGGTTTTGCCCGACGGAGTTTACTCGGCGGCTTGCGGCAGTACGGCGCGCGCGCCTTTCGCGCTCTCCAGAATGGCCGCGACACCCATGCCGCCGGCGGTGCAGACTGAGATCAGCCCGCGGCCGCCGGTCTGAGACAGGAGCTTGGCGAGATTACCAACGATGCGCGCGCCGGTCGCGGCGAAGGGATGGCCGAAGGCGAGCGATGATCCCTTGACATTCATGCGGCTTCGATCGATCGAACCGAGCGCCGCATCCTTGCCGAGAACGCGCTTGCAATAGGCGGGATCCTCCCAGGCCTTCAGTGTCGATAATACCTGCGCGGCGAATGCCTCGTGGATCTCGTAGTAATCGAAGTCCTGCAATTTCAGGCCTGCGCGATCGAGCATTTTCGAAACCGCGATCGTCGGCGCCATCAACAAGCCCTCGCCGTGCACGAAGTCGTTGGCCGACGTCGCGGATTGGGTGAGGTAGGCGAGTACGGGCAAACCGCGCGCCGTCGCCCAGTCTTCGCTGGCAAGCAGCACGGCGGCCGCGCCATCCGTCAGCGGCGTCGAATTGGCGGCAGTCAAGGTCCCGCGCTCTGACTTGTCGAAGGCCGGTTTCAACGTCGACAGTTTGTCGAGGCTCATGTCGGCGCGCATGTTGTTGTCGCGAAATACGCCCGCATACGGAATGACCAGGTCGTCCATGTAGCCCGACGCATAGGCCGCCGCGGCCTTGGCGTGGCTCTCCATGGCGAGGCGATCCTGTTCGGCGCGCGGCACGTGCCAGTCCTGCGCCATCAGCTCGCAGTGATTGCCCATGGCCAAACCGGTGCGCGGTTCGCCCGTCGACGGCGGCTGCGCAGCACTGCCGGTCGGCGTCATGGCGGTGCGCAGCAATTGCAATTTGCCGCTGAGTGACCGCTTGGCCGCCTCCTGCCCCTTGACCAGAGCCTGCGCGACGGAGCGCTTGATCACGATCGGTGGATCGGACGTGGTATCGGCGCCGCATGCGATGCCGCTGTCGATCTGGCCACTGGCGATCTTGGCGCCGAGGATGAGGGCCGCCTGCAGCGATGTTCCGCACGCCTGTTGCAAGGTGATGCCCGGGGTCGACGGCGCGAGCTTGGTGCCGAGCACGGCCTCGCGCGCGAGGTTCCAATCCTTCGAATGCGACACCACGGCGCCGCCGATGACTTCGTCGATGTGCGTGCCCGCAAGCTTGTGCCGTTCAACGAGGCCCTGGATCACGGCCGTCATCATGTCGAGGTTCGTCGCATCCGCGTAGAGCGTGTTGGAGCGGCAGAACGGGATACGCACGGAGCCGACGATGCAAACGCGGCGCAGGGTCTGGGTCATGAACGAGGTCTCGCGATTGTGGACGTCTCATGGATGGGGCAGTCGGTTTCAGACGAGGCCAGACTTCAGACGAGGCCAGACTTCAGACGAGTCCAGACTTCAAACGAGTCCAGACTTCAAACGAGTCCCGACGCAAGATTGATCGCGAGAGCGACGATCGTGGTGTTGAAGACAAAGGCCAGCACAGACTGAAACGCGACGATGCGCCGGACCGTTTTTGAGGTGATCGCGACGTCGGATGTTTGCGACGCAGCCCCGATCGACGTCGTGAAGTAGAAGAAGTCCCAGTAGTCCGGCGCGTCGTCGCCGGGGAACGTCATGCCCTGATCGATATCGCGATCGCCGTCGCGGTTGCCGTAATAGATGTGCGCATAGTGAAGCGTGAACACGGTCTGGAGCACAAGCCACGACGTCAGGATGGTCGCGGCGGCGAGGCCGATATGGCCGGATTTGGCCGAGCCGACCAGCGTCTTGGCCTCGGCGATGAGGGCGAACACGGCATAGAAACTCGTCACGATCGCGAGCAGGATGATGGCGAAGAAGACGACGCGCGTCTCGTCCTCAAGACTGGCGCGGTGTTTGATGCCATCGGTCGAGCAGCTCGACATCAGCGCGAAGGCGAGACCGAGATAAACCATCCCGCCGGCGTTCCAAGCGCCCGCGAGCCGCACGTTGGCGCCCCAGTCACTCGGAATGACGATGAACACCAAGGCGCCGACTGCACAAGCGATCAGCAACCGCCGCTCCAATCGTAGGGCGTTGGCGAGGCTGCCAAAAAGGCGCCACTGCGATCGGGAAGCATCGCCCGTCATGGCTACTCCGCCGCTTCGGCCTTGGGCCGCAGTGGGGTGACATTGCTCTTTGGCTCGGTGCTCTTGTAGTGCAGCGGGCCGCCGCGGAAGGGCGCGAATCCAGTGCCGAAGATGACGCCGGCATCGACCAGATCGGCGCTTTCAACGATGCGTTCGTCGCGCACCTTTTCACATTCACGGATCAGCGGTTCGACCAGCTCACGACCGAGCGCCTCGAGTTTCGAGCGTTCAGATGTGACGGGTGACTTTTCCGGCTTGCCGTCTTTCCAGACATAGAATCCGCGCCCGGTCTTCTTGCCGAGCGACTTGGCGTCGACGAGTTTTTGCAAGGTCGTGCCTTCGGCGGAGCGGCCGAGCACGCGACCGACGTTG
>JANOAW010000298.1:0-2676 GCA_031411355.1 Hyphomicrobiaceae bacterium
TGCACGGGAAAACCGGCCGGCAGCGGTCCAGCAAAGGTGCCCGCGTCGAACCACATCATCAATTCATGCCAGATCAGGGCCGTCGTCATAGTCGTCTTCGTCCTCTCGACCGCATCGCGTTGGCCAGCCGTCATTTCAAACGTGCGAAATAGTGCGCGCCGGCCAAATGACACACGCTGACACGCCATTCCAGGCGCTGATCGTCGAGGCCGAAGGCGATGCGGTCGACATGCAACAGCGGCACGCCGTCTTCGACGTCGAGCAGACGTGCAAGGGGACCAAGGGCCGCGATCGGTGTGATACGCTCGTCGGCGCGCACGACGATAAGCCCATGCGTGCGTTGAAAGAGGTCGTACAGCGTGTTCGGCACCTCGGGCTGATCGGCGAGGGCCGGATACAGACTTTCCGGCAATACGATCAACTCGTGCACCAGCGGCCTCTGATCAACGAAGCGCGTCCGTTCAATGCGGATGACCGGCGCACCCAGCTCAAGATCGAGCGCCACGGTTTCGGGTTCAGTCGCGGTGCCTCGCACGGGCCGACCAGGCACCGGATTGGTCGGCTCTATCGGCCGGCCGTCGTTGCGGTAGAGCTGGAAAAAGCGGAACATCATGTCGGCCGGCGTGTGTTCGACGACATAGGTGCCCTTGCCCTGCCGGCGCACGACCAGACCGTCGGCTGCAAGCGTATCGATGGCCTTGCGTGCGGTGCCTTGCTGACCTTGAATTCGGCTGCGACATCGAACTCGTTCGGAATGAGCTGGCCGGGTTTCCAATGGCCGCTCCTGATCCGGTCGAGCAAGGTTTCGCGCACCTGGGCGTACAGTGGTCGCAAATCCGGACCGTTGGCTGACACGCTCATCTTCGCCGCTCCTGATCGACACAGTCGATTTGACCGACTCGGTCGCATTGCGAAGTCGCAACGGGTCTTCTATAAGACCCAACGATTCGTCCTCCCGCTCTATAGCCGAGCGGGTCGACGCGTCCAATCTCGAGAGGAGCCGACGTGGCCAAGCGAAATTATCCGCATTTTCTCGTGCACAGCCCGAAAGACAATGTCGGGGTCGTCGTTATTGAAGAGCTGAAATCCGGCACGGACATGGATGGGGTCATCACGGAATCCGATAAGGACACCGCCGTGAAAGCCAACCATGACATCCCTATCGGCCACAAAGTGGCGCTCAAGGATTTCAAAAAAGGCGACACCGTCATCAAATACGGCGAAGACGTGGGCATTATTCTGAAAGATGCCAAGCGCGGTGATCATGTTCACGTCCACAATATGAAGACGAAGCGCTGGTGACCCGTGTCGCGACGCCACGGTTGGCGTGACGTCTCGGCGCCTCGCGCCTCATTTGGCTTCGATCTGCGACTGACCAGCTGCGCGCATGAGCTTTTTATAAGCAGCGATCTCACTGTCGAAAAAGCGGCGATGCTGCTCCGGCGACCGCATGGTCTTGTCGAACGCAACGGTGCCTGTCTGGTGGAAGCGCTCGATGACTTGGGGATCGTCCATGAACGCCTGCAGGGCCGCATGCAATTTATCGCGCACGGACTGAGGCGTTCCCGCCGGGGCGTAAAGTCCATTCCAGATGGTCATTGCAAAGCCGCCGAGACCAGCTTCGCGCGAGGATGGCACCTCCGGCAATGCTGCAATTCTATCCGTCGACGTGACCGCATACGCTTTGATTGTTCCCGACGTGACCTGCGGCGTCGCGGTCGTCGCCTGATCACACAGGATGTCGATCTGCCCGCCAACCAGATCGTTCATCGCCGGACCCGTGCCGCGGTACGGTACCATCGTCAAACGAGCGCCGGTGACCTGCATCAGAAGCATGCTGCACATATACGAATTCGAACCGATGCCGGCATGGGCGATGGTGACCTTGTCTCCATTCGCCGTCAGCCAATCAAAAAGGCCGCGAGCGTTGCCGACATCAAGTGTTTTGCGGCTGGCGAGCACCATCGGGCCGGTGTTGATGAGGCCGATCGGCTCGAATGCGGTGGCCGGATCGTGCTTGAGGTTGGCATACAATGCCGGCGACGCGGCGAGGCCACTGTGATGCATGAACAAGGTATAGCCGTCAGGCGCGGCTTTGGCTGCTCGGTCTGCGCCGATCGTACCGCCGGCGCCGCCGACATTTTCGACGACGATCTGCTGGCCGAGTGTGCGACCCAGGTGTTCGGCCGCGAGACGTCCCAGAATGTCGGATGGGCCACCGGCGGCGAACGGAATGATCAACGTGATCGGGCGAGCCGGGTAGGTTTGCGCCGACGCGACCGACGCGACGACGCACGCCGCCAGCAGGGTCAAGATCGTGCGACCCAGCGATACGGCACGCTTAGAAAACTCCGTCATGACAAGTCCTGTCCTTTCGTTACGCGCGCAACGCGTCTGCCCGAATAGTCTAGCCGATCACCACCCGCCTTATCTACTCAATCATCTCACCGAGGACCGCCTCCATGGCCAAGAAGATCGCGCCGAAATCGTCCAAAGCCAATCTGTCGTTTAACGGCTGGCGCCGCGAAAACGGGCGGGTCGGCGTGCGCAATCATGTGCTCATCTTGCCGCTCGACGACCTCTCGAATGCCGCCTGCGAAGCCGTCGCCAACAACATCAAGGGCACGATGGCGATACCGCATGCCTACGGCCGCCTGCAGTTTGGAGCAGATCTCG
>JANOAW010000299.1:0-3019 GCA_031411355.1 Hyphomicrobiaceae bacterium
CAAACCCTTCGACTTCGACGAACTCGAAGCGATTGTGCGTCACTGGACCGTTGAGGGCGCAACCGCCGTCAAGATCGACGCCGCGACGACGGCGTAACGCAAGCTGCGAGAGCAGGTTTGAAACGTGCGCCGTCGATCTGATAGGATCGGCGGTGGTCGTGTGTGCGGCAATCGACCTTTTTGTGCTTACTGTGGAGTGATCCGGTGATCGATGTTGCGCCGACTATCGTTCCAGTGTCACTCGGCGCCCGCTCCTACGACGTCGTGATCGGTCGCGGATTGGTCGAAAGCGCGGCCGGTGAAATCCGCAACCGGTGGCCGTCGGCGCGCGTCGCGATCGTGACGGACGAGACGGTCGCGCGGCATCATCTCGTCGCGTTGCAGGCGAGTTTCGGCGCACGCTGTCTCGGTGTCGTCACCGTGCCGCCAGGCGAGCAAAGTAAGTCGTTCGCAAGCGTCGCACACGTCACCGGTGCTCTGCTCGAAACTGGTTTGGATCGGGCCGATCTCGTGCTGGCGCTCGGCGGCGGCGTGATCGGCGACCTCGCCGGCTTCGCCGCCTCCATCCTGCGCCGCGGCGTGCGCTTCGTGCAGATTCCGACAACCTTGCTTGCCCAGGTCGACAGCTCCGTCGGCGGCAAGACGGGCATCAACACCCCGCAGGGCAAGAACCTCGCGGGCGCCTTCCACCAGCCCGTGCTCGTATTCGCCGATACCGACGTTTTATCGACATTGCCCGCCCGTCAGATGCGCGCCGGCTACGCCGAAGTGGTGAAGTACGGTCTGCTCGGCGATCGCGCATTCTACGAGTTCCTCGAACAACGCGCCGAACGCCTGCTGGCGCATGACCCCAACGACCTCGCCCACGCGATCCGCACGTGCGTGCGCATGAAGGCCGGCATCGTTGCGCGCGATGAAACAGAAACCGGCGAACGCATGCTGCTCAATCTCGGCCACACCTTCGGCCATGCGCTCGAGGCCTGGGCCGGTTATTCGGAGCGGCTTCTGCACGGCGAGGCGGTTGCGATCGGCATGGCGCAGGCATTCCGCTTTTCCGTCGTCCAAGGCCATATTTCCGCTCAAGCGTCGGCGCGCGTCGAGCAGCATCTGCGCGGCCATGGCCTGCCGACGCGTATCTCCGATATTCCCGGCGCCGAAACGCCGACGGTCGAAGCGTTGATGACACTGATGGCACAGGACAAGAAGGCGCAGCGCGGGCGACTGACATTGATCCTGGTCCGAGAAATCGGCCAGGCGTTCGTCGCACGTGACGTTGCGCCCGAGGCGATCGCTGCGTTTTTGTCCGGCGAAGTGTCGACATGAAGTGGGCTCACGTCCTGTCGGTCGTGCTTGCGTGCTCGCCAGCGCAGATAGCCGACGCGGCCTGGGCGATCTGTAACGCGACCATCGAGAGCGGCGTCGTGATCGCCGACACCGAACTTGAGGGCAAGCGCCGCGCACTGGCCGATTGGGTGGAGCAAGCGCGCAGCGGTGGCGTCGCGTTCACGCGCTGGCAATTGGCGTGGAATCGCCGCCTGATCTGCGAACCCGAGGCAGACGGGCGCGTGCGTTGCGTCGCGCGTGGCCGCCCGTGCCGTATTTCGCAGGTGCCACCACCACCTGGCAGCGACGTGCTGAGGCCGGGCGAAACCGAGCCTTGAGGCCGCGGTTTTGCACAGCGTGTTCAAGTCGCAGGTCGCATCCTCGCGACGCCGCTCGCGCGAGGCGGTAGACTGCCGGCATGGCCGATCGACACGACGACATGTCAGCGGGACAGCTGAGCGCCCGCGCCCGCGATGATCAGCGTGCTGCAGCCGACCCCACCGTGTCCGCGTGGGTTGCGGCCAATGCGGGCACTGGTAAGACTCAAGTGCTGACTGACCGCGTGTTGCGCCTCCTGCTCGGTGACACCAAGCCCGAAAAAATCGTGGCTCTGACCTATACCAAGGCAGCCGCGGCCGAGATGTCGAAGCGCGTTTTTGACCGCCTCGCGCGCTGGGTCACGATGGAGACGGATGATCTCACACGCGTGCTGACCGATCTGTGCGGTGCTCCCCCGATCGATGGCCAAATCGTGCGTGCGCGCCAACTGTTTGCCGAGGCGATCGAGACACCAGGCGGCCTGCGTGTGCAGACTATTCATGCGTTCTGTGAACGCCTGTTGCAACGCTTTCCGTTGGAAGCAGGGGTGCCGCCGGGCTTCTCTATCCTCGACGACCGGACCGGAGCCGAACTGCGCCGCAAAGCAACCGACGAGACATTGGGGCTCGCAGCTATCAGCCCAGACACGGCGCTCGGTCAGGCCCTCGCGACGATGATCGCCTACGCCGTCGACGACCAGTTCGACGTGGTCTTGCGCGAGGCCCTGTCGAAACGTGCGTGGCTGGTCGCAATGGCAGAGTGCGACGCCGATGACGTCGACGCCGCGTATCGGCGATTGGTCGGACTGGCACCAGATGACGACGCCGATTCGCTCGGTGCGGCACTCGCCGGCACGGTGTCCGAAGCCGACTATGAGTACTTTATCGCAGCCTTTCGAAGCGGCAAACCCAGCGAACTCAAACTTGCCGATAAACTCTACAAGAGCTGGCGCGCAGCGTCGGTCGAGGCGCGAATCACACTTCTCTCGACCTGTTTTCTCACCAGCAAAGGTGTCCGCACCGCCAGTATCGTGACGGTCGGCACGGCCAAGAAATTTCCCGATCTCGAAGACCGCTACGAGCGCGCCAAGGATGGCTTCGTCGAACTGAGACAGCGCTTGAAGGCTCTCGATCTGGTGGCGGCGACCCGGGCTTTGATCATCATCGCGCACGCGGTCCGGCAACGCTACGAGCATGCCAAAGTGCAACGCGCAGCCCTGGATTTCGACGATCTCATCCGCCGTGCCGTCGCGCTTGTGCAGCCAGGTGGCAGTCAAATCGGGTGCGCCGATTGGGTGTTGTTCAAACTCGACGGCGGCATCGATCACATCCTCGTCGATGAAGCGCAGGATACCTCGCCGCAACAATGGGCGCTCATC
>JANOAW010000300.1:0-3798 GCA_031411355.1 Hyphomicrobiaceae bacterium
CTTGGGCATGCCGGTCGAACCCGACGAATACAGCCAGAAGGCGACCTCGTCGGCATGTGTGTCGGCCGCGGCAGCGGTGACATCGCTGTCGGTTAGCAATCGATCGAGCCCGAGCACGAGTTCGTCGCTCTCGCCACCCGCAACGATGATATGCAAGTGGCGAAGCTTGGCGATACTTTCCAGCATCGCGCGCGCCTGCGGTAGCAGGGCCTTGGAAATCACCACCGCATCCGCACGACTGTCCTCGATCATGTAGTGCCAGACATCGACCGGCAGCAGCGTGTTGATCGGAACCGGAACGCGTCCGGCTTTGATCGCGCCCCAGAACACGATCGGCAGATCGATCGTGTCGAGCATGATCAGCACGATACGTCGCTCCCGGCCGATCCCAAGCCGCGGCACGACGTTGGCGAACCGGTTCACGCTCACCTGCAGATCGGCGTACGAGATCTGTCGATCCGGATCGATGAAGGCGATTTTGCTGCCGCGTCCCTGCGCGACGTGGCGGTCGACCATATCGGTCGCCGCATTGTAGGCGCCGGATGGTTGCGTCCAGATCGATTGCTCGGCCATGTGTTCCCTGCCCATTCCACGTGTCCCGCGTCCGCTTGGCCCCGCTTCTGGTGCCATGAGGCGGCTCTCGCGCAGCGTCAAACCCCTAAGTGCTGCTGCATCGTATCCGGCGCCGCCATCAACGTTGCAGGCGTGCCGGAGAAAACGATCCGGCCCTTGACCAGGATCACCACGCGATCTGCAACCGACGTCACTTCCGATACGCTCTTGTCGACCAGCAGCGTTGCGATGCCGGCATCACGCACGAGGCGCACGGTACGCCAGATTTCGGCCCGAACAAGGGGTGCCAAGCCCTCTGTCGCCTCGTCGAGAACCAGCACGCGCGGGTTCGTCAGCAAGGCGCGGCCGACGGCCAGCATCTGTTGTTCGCCACCCGACAACTGATCACCGCGATTGGCGATCCGTTGGCTGAGCCGCGGAAACAGATCGAGGATCCGCTCCATGGTCCAGGTGCGCCCGCCATCGACTCCGGGCCGCTGCGCAATCGCCAGATTTTCACGCACACTGAGCGAGGCGAAGATCCCGCGGCCCTCCGGCACGTAGGCGATACCGGCACGTGCGATCGCGTGGGTCGAGGCATGGGTCATGTCCCGCCCGGCGATCGTAACTGTGCCCGAGCGCGGGCGCACGAGGCCCATCACGGTGCGAATGAGGGTCGACTTCCCCATGCCGTTGCGACCCATCAAGCCGAGCGTCTCGCCGGCTTTCAAAGTCAACGACACCCCATGCAGGATGTGGCTTTCATCATAGTACGTGTGCAAGTCGTGCGCTTTGATCAGGGTGGTCATCAGTGCCCCCCGAGATAGGCGGACTGCACGGCGGGATTGGCGCGAACCTCGGCCGGTTTGCCGGTCGCCAGGACGCTACCCTCGACCAGCACGGTCATGACGTCGGCGACCCTGAACACGAAATCCATGTCATGTTCGATCAGCAGCACCGCGTGCTCGCGCGCGAGCGAACGCAGCAGTTCGGCCATGCGCGCGCCTTCCTCCTGGCCCATGCCGGCGAGCGGTTCGTCGAGCAGCAGCACTTTCGGATCGACGGCAAGCGCCATCGCGATTTCGAGTTGGCGTTGCGCGCCATGGCTGAGCAAGCCGGAGGTCCGCTGAGCAGCCCAGGTCAATCCGACACGTCGCAAGGCCTCGTGCGCCCGCTCGACCAGCTGTGGCTGGCTTGCGGGTGCCCTCAACACCGAGGTGACATCGAGCCGTACCGCCTGCACCGCGAGACGCACATTCTCGATCACAGTCGACGACTTGAGGATGTTCGTGCGCTGAAAGGAGCGAGCGATTCCGAGCGCGGGCATCTTGTGTGCCGGCGTTCCCGTGATGTCGCGACCGTCGAGTGACAACCGACCACTGGTCGGCGGTAACTGGCCGGTGAGCAGGTTGACGAAGGTCGATTTGCCGGCCCCGTTCGGGCCGATCACGGCGTGCAACTCATTCGCCATCAGGTCGAGCGAAACGTCGCGCACAGCGGTCAAACCGCCGAACGTTTTGGTCAGGTTCCGGGTCGCCAGGACTGGGGCCGCGATTGGCCTTGCTACACGAGAGGCGGTCATGTGGCGGCCTCGTCTGATCCGATCGAAACGGACGACGCCATCGATGGCGCCCCATCGCCCCCCATCGATTTCTCGGCCGTGTCATTTGCCGTCGTGGCCAACGCGGCCGATCTCAGATGAATGCCCGTTAGCCCGTTGCGAAACACGAGCACGACACCGAGAATGACCAGCCCTTCGATCAACAACTTGCGTTCGGCCAGCACAGCCCCCGTCTTTGGCCATCCCCATGCCGTGACGTAGCTGCCCAGCACCTGCGCGCCCTCCCCCAAGGCATAATAGGCAAATGCACCGACGACGGCACCGCTGAGTGAACCGATACCGCCGAGCAGGATCATCAACAGCGCTTCCGCCGACTTGTGCCAGCTGACCAGATCAGGGTTCACGAACCCCGTCTGCATGGCGAGCATGTGTCCGGCCCCGCCGGCCATCATGCCTGCGACGACGAACGCCGCCAGCTTGTACCGCTTGGTGTCGAAGCCCATCGCGATCATGCGATGCTCGTTGACTTTGATGCCCTCGAGGACGCGCCCGAACAGAGAGCGCAGCAACAGCACCAAAGCCAGATACGTCACCACCAATTGGCCAAGAGCCACATAGTACGGCGGCCAGCCGCGGCGCGCGCGAATCAAATCCTTCGGGTCGAACGCATACCCGAATGCCGTCAGCAGCGGCTTGGCAAGATAGGCGCCATCCGTGCCGCCGCCGAGTTTGGTGTCGTGGAACACGAAATAAATCATTTGTCCGAAGGCGAGCGTAACCATCAGAAAAAAGAAGCCGGTCGTACGCAACGACAAGGCACCGACGACCAGCGCCGCGAGACCTGCGACGGCGACCGCCAAGGGCAACGTGACCCACATCGACAGCGGCGTCTCGGCCGGCGTGACGAGATACACGACGTAGGCTGCGAGACCATAGAAGGCGCCATGACCGAGGCTGACCAAGCCCGTGGCGCCGACCAGCAGGTGCAGCGACAGCGCCAGCATGGCGCCGATCATGGCCGTCGTGACCAGCCCGACAGTGTACGCCGACGCCACCCACGGCAGCAGCGCGAGCACCAAACCGAGGCTCGCCAGACCAAGCCAGCTCCACGCCGACTGCGGCAGCATGCGATGCGTGTCGCTCACGTCCGCCCCCCGAACAGGCCCGTCGGGCGAAACAACAATACAGCGATCATAAGCAGATACACGGCCATCGAGGCCGCCGCGGCAAGCACCGTGCCGAGCCCGCCTGCTCCGGCGAACGCGGGCCCGTACGCCTTGCCGAGCGTGTCGATGAGACCGATCAGAATGGCCGACCAGAACGCACCCGAGACCGAGCCGAGTCCGCCGATGACAACCACGACGAACGAGATGATCAGCAGGCTGTCACCCATGTTCGGATAGACCGACGTCAGCGGTGCCGCCAGCGCGCCGGCCGTCATGGCGAGCGCCGTGCCGACCGCAAACACCGTCAAGTGTACCCGGCTCGCATCGATGCCGAGAATGTCGACCATCTCGGGTTTCTCCGCAGCCGCCCTGATGATCGCACCCATCTTGGTGCGTTCAATCCACCAGACGAGACCAGCAGCCAACACGAGACACACGCCGATGACCACGAACCGGTAGGCCGCGTAGCTGAACTGGCCGGTGATCGGAATCGAGAAATCGAGCGCGCTCGGAATGTCG
>JANOAW010000301.1:0-2017 GCA_031411355.1 Hyphomicrobiaceae bacterium
CCATCATGAACCGCATCCGCGGCTACGAGATGTCGACCGGCCGGTTCGTGTTTTCGGCGTGGTTGCGGGCCTTGAACGAGGCCAAATGGGCTTTGCTGATCCCGTTCATCATTCTCGGTGGCATCTATTCGGGCGTGTTCACGCCGACCGAAAGTGCCGCCGTTGCAGCCTTCGTCGCACTGGTCATCGGCATGACTCAGAAACGCATCACCCTCGGCGAATTCCCGGCCATGCTCGGGGCCTCCGCGCGGGTCTGTGGCGTCGTGTTGCCGATCATCGCCGTCGCCTTGCTGTTCGCTCAAGCCTTGACCGTCGTCGACGTGCCCCAGAAGTTCGTTGCCTGGGTGACGAGTTTTACCAGTTCCATCCCCTTCCTCGACAAGAAGAGCGCCACCATCCTGCTGATGCTGGTCATCTGGGTGATCGCGGGCTGCTTCATGGAAACCGGGCCGAACATCGTCGTGCTCGGGCCGCTGATGTTGCCGCTGGCGCGCGATATCGGCATGGACCCCATTCACTTCTGCGTGTTCATGATCACGACACTGGGGCTCGGCTTCATTACGCCGCCGTTCGGCTTGAACCTGTTCGTCATGGCGGGGCTGACGCGAACGCCCATCACGGCCATCGCGCGCCAAGCGCTACCGTTCGTCGCCGCGATGATCGTGGTGTCGGCCCTGATCGGTTTCGTGCCGTCGATTTCGCTGTTCACGTTCGGGCGCTAAGGCGGTGCGTCGGGAGCCGGGGCGCACATGTGATACCGTGGCGATCCTGGCTACTCAGACGCGGGAAAGGCAACCGATGACAGTGTCAGCCATCTCCCACTATCGTGGTGGTACCATCGAGCGTGTGACACCGATCGCAAGGACGTTGAAGGCCGCCTATCTCAAGCACGGGATCGTCTATCGGTTGAGCCGCTTTCAGAGCGGACCAAATGTCGGGGATTGGCTTGTCATGGTGCAGTATGGCGACGAGGCGGCCTATGAGACAGCGCAGGCAGCGATCGCGCATGATCCCGACTGCCAACGGGCCTTTGTCGAGATTGCAAAGTTCGCACAGCGAATCAGCCGAAACATAATCGTCGATCTCGATTTGTAACCGAGCTTGCGGCGCGGCACTGGCGTGAATGGCGTCGTGGGCGGCCGGGAGCAGCCGGCGGTCAGCTTATTAGAGCTTGCTTGCCCCTCCAGGAAGGAGCTGGGTGGATCCTAGGTATGTCAGGACCGAACTAGAGAGCCGAGGACGCAAAACTCGGAAGGATCGCATTGATGCTCACCTCAGACGTCCAGTTGCCTCGGCTCGTGGTCGGTGTCGGAGCCTCGGCTGGAGGTCTGGCTGCTTTCAAGTCGTTCTTGGCCAACACGCCGGCCGACACCGGTATGGCATTCGTGCTGGTCCAGCACCTGGCCCCCGATCACAAAAGCCTGCTGGTCGAGCTGCTCGGTGCGCAAAGCCCCATCCCGGTTGTGACAGCGAGTGAAGGCTTAGCGGTCAAAGAAAATTGCGTCTTCGTCATACCCCCTGATGCGACGCTCACCATCACGAATGGCATTCTCCGGCTTGCAACGCCTGCGCCGGCGCGGGAGCATCGACGGCCAATCGATACGTTCCTCACATCACTTGCCGAAGATTGCGGCGAGCGCGCCGTCGGCATCGTGCTGGCCGGTGTCGGCAGCGACGGCTCGATGGGGATCAGGGCGATTAAGGAGCATGGCGGCCTGACGCTTGCGCAGGCAGAGTTCGACGCAACGGCCTTGCAAGGCATGCCAAGCAGCGCCGCTGCCACCGGGCTGGTCGATCATGTCGTGCCGGTCGAGGCCATGCCGGGCCGCCTCGTCGACCATTTCAAGCACATGACCGAGGTCGCTGAAACCAAAGACGGCAACGGCAATCGCAGAGATCTCCAGGAGCACTTGGCCAGTATTACGGCCGTGCTGCACGCACGCAGCGAGCACGACTTCAAGGGCTATAAAGAACCGACGTTGATCAGGCGTCTGCAACGCCGCATGCAGGTGCTGCA
>JANOAW010000302.1:0-7553 GCA_031411355.1 Hyphomicrobiaceae bacterium
ATTGCCGTCAGGCAAAGAGCATACAGCGCATATTGGTCCGAGGGCATCGCGCGAACGTAGATGAAGCCGGCCAATAGTCCGGCCACCTGCCCGGCCCCATGAGCGAGAAGAAATTCTCCAATCGTCCTGGCGCCGTGCACCAATGTCGCACGCTTCGATGAAGCGAACCGGGCCGCAACCGCTACCCACCGCCTAGCTTTTTCTGCAAGTGCCAACACTATCGATCCAACTCGGACAACACACTCGAAAATTTCTTCGCCAACCGTGTCTGACCCGCCGCGTTGAAATGGCAGCCGTCGCTCCGGAATTCCGCTCCGAGGCTGTCGGTATCGGGGCCGACGTGGCCAAGCGGCAGGCTCTGCGCCGTTCGGACCTGGGCAGCTCGGATCACGTCGCTGCGGGAACTATCGGCGCCGCAACGGCTGGTCAGCGACACGATCCAGCGCGGTCCGGCCGGGCGGTCGGCTGAGATCATACTTTGGTTCAAGCGTGTCGCGACACGCAGCATTCCCGACACATAATCCGCTTCCGCGGTTTTTTGCCCCGAGTCCGATTCACCTTGCACCCAGACCACAACGTCTGGGACGAGGCCAACCGCAACTGCTCCCTTGATGGAGCGTTCTGCCCGCCCGACGATGCTGTAGCGGTCGAGGTTCCAGTCCTCGACCATGGAGCCGCCGGCGGCCGCAGCGATAACGACCACAGGCTTGCCGGTTTTCGCCGCGAGCTGCTGCCCCACGAGCGTCCACAGACTGCCGCTGCTTCCGGTCGCACCGGGCAACGGATCCGACAGCTGAATGCAACGATCACGGAAGAACGCGTAAGCCGGCAAATTCGGGGCGGCCGGCGCGATACGACCGACGTGGTTGCCAGCATTCGATTGCCCGAGGGCAAGGACGACATAGGCCGATTGCGGGCAGGGGACTGTCTGCAAAGAATAGGCGAGTTGGATGTCGGCCACCTGTCGCCGTAGCGTACGATAAGCCTCGCGAACCGGAGGCACTGTCAACAGTGCCGACATGGCAAGTGCCACAACAGCAAGGCAGATTGCGCCGAGGTAGAGGCGACGGGTGGTCATGAGCTCAAGACGGTTTGCGAAGTGTGACGAGCATATGTGCCATCATGCGGTCGCGCAGGCTGTGCGGCAGCCGCGCCGTCGAACGCTCGATGCCACGGGCGACGGCGGATGGCAAAACGCGAAGCGCATAGCGCAGTTTAACGTGTCCGGCCGTCAGTGAGTTGGTGAACAGCTCGAACCGTTCGACGGTCAGGCCGCTCGTCTCAGCAAAGCGGCGTATTTCGTCCTCATACAGCAGAAAAATGTGGCCGTCGGAATTGGGCTTGAATTGAACGCTTTCGAACACGCTCGGATCGGGGTGATCGGAAAATTTCGGAAGTTTATTGAGGAAGTAACGGCCGTTCGGCGTGCTCATGATCAACGCACCGCCTGGCTTCAGCAAGGTGGCAAGCTTGGCTACGAAGTCGTCAGGATGCGCCACGTGCTCGATCACTTCGAGGGCGAGCACGGCATCGTAACGGCCGACATGCTTGTCGCCGAGGTCGAAGACGTTTTGCGGCACGAACTCGACGGCGCTCGAATCCGGAAGTTTCATGCGGACGTAATCGGCCATGTCGGCCCGCAGATCGTTCCAGGTCGTTCGATAGCCGAGGCCGGCTGCGGCGGCGGTAAAATTGCCTTGCGCCGCCGCAAGATCGAGCACGCGACCCGGTGGCGGACACGCAGCAAGGAGTGCTTGCAATGTGCGCTGGCGCCGCGCGGCATAAGAACTCGCGTAGGCAAGACTGCCTAGCCCCATGCGTGGCGCATCACCCCAGACCTCCAAGCGGTCGTAATGATAACTTTCGCGCCACATGGCAGGCCACGCCTCGACCAGCGCGGGCCGCTTCGGCGTTGGAAACGCATCAATCATCGAGACAGCCAATCTTGTTCGAGCGTCGGATGGCGCCTGGGCACTTTGCTTTGAGCCGATCGATCATTGGAGAAATTCCGCGACATGGGCTGCCAGTGCCGGCGCGAGCCTGCGCGCGGCTTCGACTGATAGGTGTTGCTTGTCGCTCTGCATGACGACACCGTCACGGATTGATCGACATGTTCGCGCATCACAGACGTGTTCAATCGGGTCCCAGATGGTGACACGATCGGAACCGGCTGCGATCGCACGCAACGCGGCTGCGGATGCCGCGCGCTCGGCATCGACCTCGGAACGAGGTCGCGCACATGCGTCCGGACCGCGACGGACGATACACTCCGGCACGAGATGCTCGTAGCCGGGTACGTCGGCAATGATCAAGACATCGAGACCCTGCTTGCGAATGTGCGCAACCAACACGTCGAGGTCGTCAGCCCAATCGCGCGCGCTCGCGTGACCATACGATGGCATCGACCATCGTGCCGCGAGCGCGACGACACGTGCCCCGGCCGCTTTTAAGGCCGGCAACTGATCTTTCATGGCAGCGTTGAAGGCAACACAGCTCTCAGCGCTGCGCCGGGTGGTTGGATCGAGCGCGTCAGACACGTGGCGGCGTTGCGGCATGCAGGCACCCATGGCGCGCGGCAGGACGCCATGGCTGCTTGAAGTGGCGTGTGGCGCGAAGGTCGGTGCGAAATGAAATGCATTCGAATCGCCCCAGAGCACGATTTCAGGACGTCCGTGGCCCGCGCCGAGAACGCAACCGTCGATCGGCGTCAATTGACGGAACGGGAATTCGAATTGGGAGCAATGCGCGGGGAGCGCAAATTTCTCGGTGCGTGCGAGCTGGGACGCCTTGGCGATCGGATCTTTGGCGAGCTGGTGGTCAGAAAAATTCGTCAGCACGAAAGCCGACGCGGCCATGACCGCCATAAGAACCGATCCGGCCGCAACAGCCGTTCGACCGGTCGTGAACGGCCAAGGTCTGAGCTTGCGAATAGGCTGTTCGACGAAGCGATATGTCAGCGCCGACAAGAGCAGGGCGAATGTCACGAGGGCCAGATCGCGGGGTAGCGACTGTGCGCCCAAAGCGTCGGCGCGCGCCAGTGCCAGCAGCGGCCAATGCCAGAGATACCATGAATACGACAGCTTGCCGATGGCCGTCATGGGCGCCGTCGCGAGCAAGCGTGTCACCGGCGCGAGCGGAGCCAGTACGATGCCGGCGACGACCGCTGCACTGCCGAGCACAGGCAGCAATGCGGCGTAGCCGGGAAATGGCGTGTACTGTCCGAAAGCGGCGACACTCACCAGGATCGCCGATAGGCCAGCGGGCGCAAGCCAGGATGCCAATCGAAAAGCTGCGCCGTTCGATGCGGACAGGACGAGCGCCAGAAGAGCGCCGATACCGAGTTCCCAGGCGCGAAAGGGCAGCAGGTAGAACGCCAATGTGGTTTTGACCGGCGTAACGGCAATCGATGCGAGCAGCGAAACGAGTGTCCCGGCGAGCAAACCTATCAAGAGAGCTGGCCGCAGCGCTACGTTGAAGCGTCGTGCCATATAACCGATCGCCAGCATTGCGAGCGGCCAGATGATGTAGAACTGCTCCTCGACGGCCAGTGTCCATGTGTGGAGCAACGGCAACTGGTCGGAAGGGCCGGCGAAGTAGCCGGTCTGGGTGCGCCAGAAATAGACGTTGGAGGCGAACAACGTGGTTGCGAGCGCGGACTTGGCAAGTTCCTGCTGCTCTCCGATCGGTGACAAAACGATGGCGCCCGCTGCCAGAGTCGCGATCAGCACCAGGGTGAAAGCCGGCAGCAGGCGCCGCACACGGCGCGCATAAAAATTCAAGATATCGATACCGCCGGAGGTCGCCAACTCACGCGCCAAAAGGCCGGTGATCAAATATCCGGAAATGACGAAAAACACATCGACGCCGACGAAACCACCGGGCATCCCGGGCACACCGGCATGGAAGAGCACGACAGCGACGACGGCTATCGCCCTGAGGCCGTCGATCGCCGGCAGATATCGCTCGTCGTGGACGGCTGCGAGCGAAGTAAGAACGGCTTCGCCGCGGGCCTCATGGGTGACGGATTTCATCAGGCAACAGACCTCGCCCGGCGCGATGGCAAGAATAGCCTGCGCGCCGCCGCGCGGACCACAGGCGTATTGCGCTCGAATAACCACCACATGACGACCGCCAACGCGATCGACGCCGCCAGCAGTGCGCCGCCGATAGCGGCCGTGCGCACCCCAGGCGCGGCCTGTTCCGGCGCCAAAAGGGCAAACCACGCGGCGGCCAGCAGCGGAAAGTGCGTAGCGTAGAGCGTGTACGAGATCTCTGACAATCCCCTGGCACAACGGTCGTACAGGCTGCCGGCCGGAGACGCAAATGCCAGAGCCGGCAACACTGTGGCACATGCTAGGCCGAGTGACAGGTCGCGGGCCATGCCAGTGCCACGAAAGCCGATCACCATGATCGTTGCCACTGTCGCGAAACTGAGCAGCCGGTATGTCAGGCTTGCGAACAGCATGCGAAGATCTGGACGCGCCGCCAGGTGATGCGCCACGGCGCCGGCCACCCAGATCGCGCCAAGTGCTATGAGGTCGCGTGGCAGAATAACGATCAACACCACACCCGCCGCCCCCATCAAAACTCGGGGTAAGATCGCCTTGCGCGTCCAAAACGCTCCCGCGAGTATCGGAAATGTCACATAATACCAGAACTCATTGGCCAAGCTCCAAAGCGGGCCGTTGCTGCCGAACACCGGCACGGAAATCGTCTGCAGAAACGCGGCATTACCGAGCAATGTCCAAACGTGGTGTACGGCTGGTGAGTTCAACGAAGGCCCGGCGGACACCAAATCATGGAACTTTCCTTCGTAGCCAGCCCCGCCGCCTGCCATTCGGCCGGCGATGTCGAGTGAAATTGTGAGCGCGAGTGCGGGCAGCGCCACGGTCCACAACCTGGACAATCGCGCAATCATGTAATCGGCGAACGACCAATCGTCGCGCCGGATGCGAGACAGCGCCGGCCCTCCTACCAAGAAGCCGCTGAGCGCGAAGAACACGATAACGGCCTGATGGCCGAGCCCGCAAGTGAAGTAGATGAACTTGTCAATCAAGCCGGGTGCCACGAGATCGGGAAAATCAACGAGCACGAAGGAGCGGATGTGCCCGATGACCACGAGCAAGGCCGCCATGCCGCGCAGCATGTCAAGATGGATTAGGCGGGGGGACAGCATCAACCGCGGCCCTCCCGAAGCGGAGCCCGGCTGTTGGTTTGCCGAGCATCGGCCAGTCTCAGGGCCAGCAGCGTCTCGGCCAGCATCCGCTGTTGCGCATAGTAAAGTCCGGCTGAGCCATCCAGAAATCCACGCTTGAGCACGTAACAGTTCAGAAACACGGCGAACGGTGCAATCAGGTGCCATCCTCGGATCCGATCCGCGATGCTCAACTCGGACCGCGCCAAACTCGAGAGCTTATTGACCTCGAGTTTCATGTACCGGTCCTGTGCATTGAGCCAATGCGACAATGGCTTGCGGTCGTCATGAAGCAAATGCGACTTCAGCCTCGCGTCTGCACCGTCGAGTTTCAGACGATGCGTATGTCCGTCCTGCTCGAATCGCCCCTTGTCGCGCCGGAACAGCACGGTAACGGGTGGATAGAGTGTTCCACGAAGTGGACGCCCATCGACACAGTAGGTGAATGCAGCAGTGAATCCATTGAAGAGAGAGCGGGGATCGAGCGCCTTCAGTTCGGCCTCGAAGGCGTCAGTCAAAATGTAGTCGGCGTCGAGAGCCAGGATCCAATCGGTCGTGATGCCGGTATCGAAGGCCGCTGCATTCCATTGCGTCGCATGTCGGTCGAAGGTGCGCTGAGAAAATTGGACGTTCGGAAAAGAACGCGCGATTTCCGGCGTGGCGTCGGTGCTAAAGCTGTCGAGAACGACCACTTGAGATGCCCAGCGGAGCCGTTCGAGGCTTCGACGAATATTAGGCTCTTCATTGAACGTAAGAATGACCGGCGTGATCTGGTCGAGTATCGAAGTGGTCATACGGTGTTGCGCTTTCGTGTAGGATAAACGGCGTCAACCTCGGTTGCGACAGCGCGCCATGAGAAGCGGCGTTCCACGGCGCTTCGTCCAGCATAGCCCATGGCCGCGCTCTCTGTCGGTTTCGAGAGGAGGAGGGCTATGGCGTGCCCGAGCAGAAGTTGCTCACCGGCACAAACGAGGCCCGCACCTTCTGCCTGAACCGTCGCGGCGAGGCCGACTTCCGGCGTGACGACGACAGGGCAGCCAGCCGCCATCGCCTCCAGCACCGTGTTGCCGAAGTTCTCGTTGTACGATGGCAGGGCGAAGACGGCGGCGCCTTTCAGCAAAGCCCACTTGGCGTCGCCGTGAATCGGGCCGACGAAGCTGATGCGATCCGCAAGACCCTGGTCGCGCGCCAACGTTTCGAAGCCGGCCTGCTCGCCGTCCTCGTCGTTGCCGGCGACTACGAGGTCGGCGCCGGGAACGTGTTGCATGGCGGGGATGAGACGATCGAGACCCTTTTTCCAGTTGATCCGGCCGAGGAACAGCACGTACGGCCGAGCGCTTGCATGCGGCTCGATGTGCGAGAGATCGGGGATGTCGATGCCGTTCGGGACCACCGCGATCGCGCGTGCGGTGAGACCGAGCGCCCGAAACTCGGCCGCTTCGATGTCGGACGTCATGTGAAGGGCTGCGGCCTCGGCAATCGTGCGGCGCTCGAAGGCGTGCAGCCACGCCGACTTGAGGATGCGATTTTTGCGCTCGATCAGGTCACGCACCAGCATGCCGCGCGGCGCCAGGACGAACGGCACCTTGGCTTGCGCTGCGACACGGGCTGCAGCCAGCGTTGGCCAGAGGAAGACGGAATGCAGGTGCACGACGTCGGTCGTTGCCATCGCGGCTGCGAGGTCTCTCCGCATGCCGGGCGCGTGATACAGGCGCCGCAGCGCGGAGCACGCAAAATAGCGGACTGATACGCCGTCAAGATCGACGTCGGAGCCGACGGGAACGTCCGATACGATGGGTCCGTCGACGTTGGTCGTGAACACGCGCACGCGATGGCCGAGGGCTGCCTGCGCCTTGGCCAGGCCGTGCACGGAGTAGATCGGCCCGCCATAGCGCACGGCCGGCAGGTAGGACGGGACCACGTGGAGGATGGAGCGGGAAGATGTCATGGAACGGCGCTTGTTGCGATTGGCGCCGCACCGCCAGCAGCGTGCCGTCGTTGTAGGAAATCGTCGATCACGCAAACCACGTCGGCGCGATAGGCCTCCCAGGTCCGCCGTCCCGCATCCTCGCGCGCGGCTGGCCCCATGGCACGCACCTGGTCGGGATTGCGGATGCACCACTCCATGCGCTCGGCGAGAGCCTGTGCGTCGCCGGCCGGTATGATCCATCCCGAGATGCCTTCGCGCACGCAGTCCTTGGCGCCGACCTGATCGGAAATGATGACGGGCAAACCGCAAGCCATGGCCTCGGTCACGACCATGCCGAAGCTGTCGAAGCGCGAGGGCAACAGGAAGACGTCCGCTGACGCATAAAATGCCGCCAACTCTGATTGCGGCATGCGTGGTTGAATGTGGGCA
>JANOAW010000303.1:0-3016 GCA_031411355.1 Hyphomicrobiaceae bacterium
GGTGCTTGTGTCGAGCAACGGCCAAAAGCCCAATTGAAGAAGCGGTACACGCCTTAAGCTCGCCACCACGCCGGCAACACGCGTGGTGGCTGATCTGGCAGCTGCACGCCATGTGAGGCAAGTACGATCCGACACGTGACAGGCCTCTGTATCGTACGTACATGGAGGCCTGCAGACGACTCCGGGGCTGACTAATGGCGAAGGTACTGATCATCGAAGACGAGCCGTTGATCGCCATGATGATCGCGGATTGGCTGGAGGACATGGGCCATGAATCGGTCGGTCCTGCCCTGTCCGAACAGGCCGCATTGCGTGCCGTCGCCGACGATACATTCGACGTTGCCTTGCTCGACGTACATCTGGTCGGCAAACGCAGCGACCAAGTGGCTGCCGCCCTGGTCGAGAAAGGGCGACCATTCATCCTTGCATCCGGCTCCAACGAAGCGGTCGACCTGTTGGCGTTCGCGGGTCGCCCAATCGTTCTTAAACCTTACGATTTCGACGATTTCAGTCGGCACGTCGCGGACCTGGTCGCCCTCGCGTCTGGTCCGGAAGCTGCCACCCCCTGACGAGATCACGCGAGGCACCCGGCACCGGATCTTCATCGTGCAGATTCATAGACGGCGACTGCCGCGGCAAGGTCCTCGATCGATGCGCCGACCGACTTGAAAAAGGTGATTTCATTCGCGTCGCGACGGCCCTCGACAGTGGCACTGACGAGATCTGCGAGATCACCCAGAATGGCGCTTTCGTTGATCACGCCGGTTCGGAGCGGCTGGACGATATCGCCGGCTTCGCTCAAGGCACCGGCGCGGGTATCAACGAAAATCCGAGCGCGGCGAACGACCTCGTCGTCAGTCTCACGCATAGCCGCACTGTAGGCGCCGCAGCTGTCGACATGTGTTCCAGCTTTCAACCACGCGCCGTGCACGAGCGGAACAGGCGACATGGTGGCGGTCGCCACGATGTCGCCGCGCCGACATGCTGCCTCCCGATCGGCCACCGCCCGGACCACGACCGCATCGCCTACAACGTTCCGAAGGCCAGTCGACAGCGATTGAGCGATCGCCTCGGCGGTATTCAATGTTCGGTTCCAGATCAGCACCTCGCGAATGGGACGCACGGAGGCATGCGCCCGGATCAGAAATGGTGCCAGCGCGCCGGCGCCAATCATGACGAGAGTCGCCGCGTCGGGCCGCGCAAGGTAGCGCGCCGCGAGGGCGCCAGCTGCAGCCGTGCGCCAGAGCGTCAGACGAGTGGCATCCATGACCGCGAGCAATTCACCCGTCTCGGTGGTGTTGAGCAGATACGTGCCAGCGACGCCCGGCTTGCCCGAGCGGGACATGTTGTCGGGAAACACGGTCACGGATTTCACGCCCATGTACCGGCCGGCAATTTTTGAGCCGGGCGCCTGAGCCGATATAGCCGGCATGAGTAACCACGTCGCTTCTGGCCGATTTTCGAGGGCGACGTGGTGATGATGACGCGGCGGCGCGATGGCACCGATCCGAAACGCGGCTTCGAGGATGTCGACGAGTTCGGGATATCCGAGCCGACGATCGATCGTGGCGGCATCGATGACGTGCATGGGCTCTCTCCGATCGTCTGTCATAGTCTTGTCCAATCGGCGCTGCCGACGCAAGAGCACCGCGAAGCCGGGGCCGCGCGGTGCTCTGCAATGCCTGATCTTGCCGTTTTTTTCGGTCAGCGTTTCGAGAGGTACAAGCGCTGGCAGGGGAAGATCAAATTGGCGTCGGAAATCTTCCGGCGATTGACTTTGAGGATCGAGTCGAGCCGATCCGCCTTTCCGTAATGCCGCTTGGCGATCGACGACAGCGTATCGCCGGAGCGAACGACATACCAACCCGGTAGGGAGGCCGGCTCGCCGGCGCGCTTGCAGCGTGCAGCTTGGCGATCCGCCATCGGACGATTAACTGACGGCGACGGGGTTGCGGGCGCGGCAGGTTGTGACGGCGCGCTCGGTGTCGATGGGGCCGGTGTCGATGGCGTCGACGAGACCGGTGCCTTGGTTGCCGGCGCCGGTGTGGACGGAGCCTGCGCCACTTGCGGTGACGTCGGTGCCGCCGTGGTCGGTGCGGCCGGCTTCGGTGGAGCGCCCGCGACGGCCGCGGCTTGTCCCGTCGCGACCGTGGCGCGGGTCAGCGCCGTCTCGCTCTTTCTCACAGCTTCGGCCGCTTTCAATTCGGCTGCCTTGATGCGCGCGCCGATATCGGCTGGGACGACACCTGCGGCGGCGGCAGCGCTGCGTGCTGATGCGATGATCTTGACCGCGCTGTCAGCCTGCTTAGCTTGTTCCACCGTGATGCGCTCGGCGGCTTTGGCTGCGGCATTGGCCTTTGTCGCAGCTGCTGCGGCGTCGTTCGCGGCCACAACGCGGCGACGATCGTCAGCCAGTTTCTCCGCTGCTGCCTTTTTCGCGTCTACAGTCGCAGCGGCATCGGCGGCCTTTTTAGCGTCGGCTGCGGCGGCAACTTCCACACGACGTCGGTCATCGGCCGCTTTGGCCGCAACGTCCGCCTTGCGAGCTTCGTCCGCGGCGCGCTGCGCCAAGTCAGATGCCGCTTTGGCGTTCGCTTCAGCTCGGGCTTGCGCGACTTGACGATCCGCATCCGCCTTGGCGGCAGCTGCCATTTTTGCTTCATCAATGGCTTTGAGATCAGCTGTGCGCTTGGCGTCGGCTTGCGCCTTGTCGGCCACGGCCTTCGCGTCCGCCGTTGCCTTGGCGTTGGCCGCCGCTTTGAGATCGGCGGTGCGCTTGGCGTCGGCTTGAGCTTTTTCAGTCGCGGCCTTCGCGTCCGTCGTTGCCTTGGCATCGGCCGCTGTTTTCAAATCCGCTGCGGTTTTCGCGTCGGTGGCAGCCTTGGCGTCGGCCATTTTCTTCGCGTCGGCCTGAGCCTTGGCATCAGCCTCGGCTTTTGAATCGGCGGCAGCCTTGGCATCTGCGGCAAGCGTCGCGTCCGCTGCCGCTTTCGCGTCTGCGGCGGTCTTGGCGTCG
>JANOAW010000304.1:0-2220 GCA_031411355.1 Hyphomicrobiaceae bacterium
CAGTTGATCCGGCCGCAGCCATTGTCGGCTGCCCAGGTCGGTCGGGTCCTCATGGCCCGTAGCTGCGATATTCAAGCCTTGAGCCTCGAGCACCTGTGCGACATCCTGAGCGAGGAAGCCGGCATGTCGACGCGTGTCGGCGCTTGGTTGGCGCCAGCGGAATGTGACCGGATCGAGCGCGTCGACAACCGCCGTGGCATCGGCGACCGAGAGATGCGCGATATCGGTCTTTTCGCGCGCATCCGACGTCTGGATCACGCCGTTGACGGCGTGGATGTCGGTGAAGCGTGCGCCCCCTCCGCCGAGACTATACGCGTTGTCCGTGCGTGGCCTGACCTCGCTTGTCTTCAATGAGCCGGCGATCGTCGTGGCGGCGGTCGCAGCGTCGATGCTGATGGCTTCGAGCCATGTCGTTCCGTTGGTCGTGACTTTGATATGCAAGCCGTCGTCGCCCGTGGTGCCGATCTCGCCACGGCCCGAATACCCCGTCTGGAACACCACACTCGCCGTGTCGGCTAAGGTGTTCTTGTTGAGTTTCAGCTGGTGACCGTTGCCTGCGTGATTGAACAGGCTGGCGGGGGCGGTGACGGAGAGCCGATTGATCGCATCAGCGTTGGCTGCGATGCCGATTCGATCGATGTTCTGCACGGGCTGTCCGGCGAGCGCTGCCGCGATAACAGTTCCGGAGGGACTGACGAGGACCCAGGCGGACCCTGTGTAGGCGACGAGACCGTCCTCGTCGGCGACCCAGGCGGTGGCGCCTTCTTTGGGGATGTAGAACATCCAGGCGCCGTCTTGGAAGGCGGCGATGCGGTCCGTCTGACCGGTCCAGGCGCCACTCGCCGCTGGGGCGACGATGTAGCGATCGCCGTCGGCAGGCGTGGCGGGTGCGGTCGCGAGAACACGGGACAGCACCATCAGTTGCACGAGACAGTCGAGCATGCGCACCGCCTCGTTGTGGGTGACGTGCTTTTGTGCCTGGGCAGGCATGATGTAGGGCAGCTTGAGATTCGGGGTCGGAGCGTCGAACATGGTTGGCGCGGATCCAGCGAGAAAGCCTGCGAGAAGGGCGGTGGCTGGAGGGAGGAGACGGGACCCTCCAGCCAGCAACCGGGCGCTCGGGAGGAGAAGCATTCGGTTGCAAGAAGAAAGATATGTTGCCCGCTATGGTTGTGAAACTGGGCAGATACCTAGGTCCGGCTGCGTGTCGGCCTATCGGTTGTCACTGAGGTCGTTTGCATACCACTCGGGAAGCACGACGCGGCCAAGCTGCGATCAGCCTGCGACACCAATCGCGATGAGACTTGACTTGCGTGGTCTGTGTCGTTGGGATCGCAGTCGGGATCGATCGTATGGATCGCACCGGGGGACAGGACGTCACGTCGCCACATCAAGGAGTGCTGTCATGGCCGATACTGCCGCAAAACCGGGCGCTGAGCCGCCGCGAACCCCGGCCTTCGCCACCCTCGCGATCCATGCGGGCGCAGCCCCCGATCCGACGACTGGCGCGCGCATCACCCCCATCTATCAGACGGCTGCCTATGTCTTCGACGATGCCGACCACGCGGCGTCACTGTTTGGTCTTCAGGCATTCGGCAACATCTACAGCCGCATCGGCAATCCCACCCAAGGCGTGTTGGAGCAACGCGTGGCGGCCCTCGAAGGCGGCACGGCGGCGCTTGCCGTCGCCTCGGGGCACGCGGCACAGTTGTTGACCTTTCACACGCTGCTTGAAACGGGCGACGAATTCGTTGCCGGGCGACAGCTCTACGGTGGCTCGATCAACCAGTTCAATCACGCCTTCAAGAAGTTCGGCTGGCACGTGAAATGGGCCGACGGCATGGACCCCGCCTCGTTCGAGGCTGTGATCACGCCCAAGACCAAGGCCATCATGATCGAGAGCGTCGCCAATCCCGGCGGCATCGTGGTCGACATCGACGCTGTCGCCAAAATCGCCAAGAAGCACGGGCTGCCGCTGATCGTCGACAACACCATGGCCTCGCCATATCTGTGTCGCCCCAAGGACCACGGCGCCGACATCGTCCTGAATTCATTGACGAAATTCATGTGTGGGCACGGCAATTCGATCGGTGGCATCATCGTCGATTGCGGCACCTTCGATTGGAACGGCTCGAAACGCAAATATCCGACATTGCAAGAGCCTAATCCGAGCTACAACGGTATCAAGCTCGGCGAGACCTTCGGCAATTTCGCCTTCGC
>JANOAW010000305.1:0-3148 GCA_031411355.1 Hyphomicrobiaceae bacterium
CATCACCTGTGAGACCGTACCCGGCAAGCTATTGGCTGTGATCGGCCCCAGCGCCTCGGGCAAATCGACATTCATCCGGGCGCTTGTCGGCCTCTGGCCCGCTTTCGCCGGGTCGATCAAGCTCGACGACGTCAGGCTCGATCATTGGCATTCGGAAGATCTGGGCCGTCACATCGGCTATCTGCCCCAGGATGTCGAACTGTTCGGCGGCACGGTGCGCGACAACATTTCCCGCTTCCGCGCCGACGCGAGCGACGCCGATGTGGTCGCGGCCGCCAAAGCCGCACACGCGCATGAATTGATCATGGGTCTGCCCAAAGGCTACGAGACCGAACTCGGCGCATTCGGTGCGTACCTCTCAGCGGGCCAGCGCCAACGTATCGGCCTCTCGCGCGCCCTGTTTGGAACGCCAGCCCTGGTCGTCCTCGACGAGCCGAATGCCAATCTCGACCGTGCCGGCGACGAAGCGCTGGCGGCTGCTATCGACGGCATGCGCGCGCGCGGTCAAGCGATCGTCATGGTTTCGCACCGCGTGCAGGCGATCGGAAAAGCCGACCTGCTGCTCTACATCGAACGCGGCGTGCAGCGCGCCTTCGGATCGCGCGACGATGTCATGCGCCTGCTGAACGGCGATGCAGCCAAGCCGGCGCAGCCATCCAAAGCTGCGGCAAAAGGCTGAACATGGCGCTGCTCTCAGAAATTTCAGCCCGATTTGCGCCGGCCGGCGCGCCGGAGTTGCCAGCCGCCGACACCGGGTGGACGGCGACTGAGCCATGGATCGGCGCGGGCAAGAAGCTCATGTTCGCACTGCTCGCCTGCAGTCTTGCCGCAGGCTTCGTCTCGATCAGCGGCGCGGTCGTCGCAAGCGGCACCGTATCGGTTGAAAACAGTTACAAAACCGTCCAGCATCTCGACGGCGGCATCATCGCCAAGATCCTGGTCAAGACCGGCGACCTCGTCAAAGAAGGCGACGTGCTGATCCGCCTCGATGACGCGCAGATCAAGTCGCAACTCGGCGTCGCCAAGGGCCGCCTCGCCGACGGCCTGGTGCAAACGGCTCGCCTGACCGCCGAACGGGACGACAGGGCTGATTTCGGCATCCCCGCTGCAGTCGCGCACGATCTCGGAGACGGCCAGATCGCCCGCATGGTTGACGCGCAGCGGACATTGTTTCTCGCCCGCCGCACAGCCCGTCTCGGCGAGCGCAGCGTCCTGCAGCAGCGCGTACAACAGTTGAGCAGCGATCTCGCCGGCGCCGACCACTCGCTCGCAGCCCGCAGCCGAGAACTCGACATCACCGCGCGCGAATTGCGTGGCGTGCTGCCGTTGTTCGAGAAAGGCTACCTCAATCAGCAGCGTCTAGGGCCGCTCCAACGCGATGCAGCACGGCTTGAAGGTGAAGTCGGCCGTCTCGAGGGCGAGAAGGCGAAAGCCGCGGCCGGCATGCTCGAAGCGCAATTGAAACTCGCCCAGAGCGACAAGGATTTCCAATCGCAGGTAGCCGACGACCTGCGCAAAGTGCAGGCCGTCGTCAACGAAGCGGCCGAACAACGCGCCGGCCTCGACGACAAGCTCGCGCGCACCGAGATCCGCGCGCCGCGCAAAGGCCGCGTCAACAATCTGGTGCCGACGACCGAAGGCGGCATAATCACGCCGGCCATGCAGATCGCGCAGATTATCCCCGAAGGCGAAAAGCTGGTCGTCGAAGTGCGCATTCAACCAAACGACATCGACAAAGTCCGCGGCGGCTTGCCGGCCGCGGTCAAATTTCCAGCGCTGAACGCCAAGAAGACGCCGCGTCTCGAAGGCCACGTTACCGTGGTCTCGCCAGCGCAGATCACGGACACGTCGCCCCAATCGCAAGGCAAGCCGTATTTCACCGCCCAGATCGAGTTGCCGCCGTCGGAAATCGCGCGCCTCGGCCGGGAAAACGCGCTCGTCCCCGGCATGCCGGCTGAAGTCTACATCGAGACCACGCCGCGCACGATTCTGAGCTATCTGGTCAAGCCGCTGCTCGACAGCATGAGTTTGCTCGGGCGCGAATAACCGCCACTGCGGCCAGTCGCAGCAGCGACGAGCGTTACCTCGGCATTCCCGCGAAAGGGGGGATTGATATCCTAAGTCGCTGGCTCGAAGCCTTCGATGACACGGTCGGTGATCCAGTAGTAGCCGTCGGCGTCGCGTCGGCATCCACCGCCGGTGAAGTAGGTGTTTAAATAGGTCGCGAAGTAGGTCTCCACGAAGCGAACGGGCCAGCTGGCGGTAACAAGAAGGATGCCGGACGCGGCGCCCTCAAGCCCTATTGCGTTCGCGCTTTCATGAGAGCGGGGTCGCGCCGCTGATGGATGACACCGATGATGTACACATCCGTGTCGCGAACGATGTTGAGTACGCTATACGGAAACCTGCGCAAACTGACTTTTCGGGTTTTGCGATGCACGATGGCGTAACCCTCAGGGTGCCTCAAAATGAGGCTGAACACACGATCGATCTCATCGATGAGTTCATCGCCAACACCTGCGCGCTGGCTTTGATACCAAGCCCGCGCTTCAGCGATGTCAGCCTCAGCCTCGGGCTGGACGATCAGCATCAGCTCTGGCCAAGGATTCGCATGCGCACATCGCTCCAGGGCGCACCGACCGAGTCACCGCTTTCGAGCGCGTCCAGGCGGCGATCCAACTCCGCGCGGTGCCAGACTTCGAGTGGTGGCTGCTCGGCGGGTGTCAAAGAGTCCCACAATTCCTCGATCAGGCGCAAGCGCTCAGCGGGCGGAATCGCGCGCAGATCGGTACGGTCGATGAGGTCGGACATGAAATGTCCTTAGCATGGGCGAATGAGGCGCTCAAATGGCATGCTAAATGTGAACCTCATTCAGTCATGCCTGAGCCCGGCACATGGCCCAGATCATGTCCTCGGCGCGCTCGCCCGACGGATCGGCGGCAGGGAAGCTGCCGATCAGCTCAGAGCCGAGACGCCAAGGCACGTCGGCGAATCCGCAGGCTAGGTTTATGGCCCTACGACACCAACCGCCAAACTCACCCCCTCTTATTCTGCCTGTTCTTCACCAGATCCTCGACCACGGCCGGCTCGGCGAGCGTGGTGGTATCGCCGAGATTACCGAAATCGTCTTCGGCATGCCGCATCGCGG
>JANOAW010000306.1:0-3691 GCA_031411355.1 Hyphomicrobiaceae bacterium
GTCGACAGCCTGCCGGAGAAGGCCGAACGCCGCGCCATGATTCCCGCTGGTCGCTATGCCCATACCCACGAGATCGGGGACGTCGTCGCGTTCCTGCTGTCGGAGCAGGCGTCATACGTCACCGGTCAATCAATTGCCGTCGACGGTGGCCTCAGCCGCCGCATCTAAGGATGCTCGGAACAACAACTGAATCTCCTGTATCATCGGGCACCAACCTCAAAAATCGTCATTTCCGCGTAGGCGGCAACCCGATCCAAGTAATTGATATTCTTGGGCCCCCGCCTGCGCGGGAATGACGACGTATCGTAATGGCGCTTCATTGATCAGGCCACAGAATGCGTAGTAGTTATTGTTCCGGACGTCCTGACCTGCGTCGCGTGACGGGAATCACCAATTGGTTCGCCAACGTCTGGATGTGCGTAGCCGTTGTTCCGGGTGTCTGCTATGGCTGCCGGCATTCGAGGGAGAACTCACATGGTCATGACCAGTCGCGCACTCGCCGTCGCCGTCTTCGCCGTCGTCGCTGGACCGGTGTCGGCTCAGGACACCAAGGTTACCATCGGCATCTCCGGTTGGACCGGGTTCGCGCCACTCACGCTCGCCAAAGAAGCGGGCATTTTCAAAAAGAACGGCCTCGACGTCACGATCAAGAAAATCCCTCAGAAGGACCGCCATCTGGCGATCGCATCCGGCGACATCCAGTGCGCGGCGACGACCGTCGAAACGTGGATCGTGTGGAATGCCAACGGCGTGCCGACGAAACAGATCTTCCAGCTCGACAAGAGCTACGGCGCCGACGGCATGGTCGTGCGTAACGACGTGGCGTCGATCAAGGACATCAAGGGCAAGACGGTCGCCGCGTCGGCACCGGGCACTGCTCCCTACTTCACGCTTGCGTGGTTCTTGAAGAAGAATGGCCTGACGGTGAAAGACGTCACTGTCGTCAACATGGAGCCGGGTCCGGCCGCGCAAGCTTTCATCGCGGGTAGCAATGACGTCGCCATGACCTATGAACCCTATCTCGGCCAGGTGCGCGCCGCTCCCGACAAGGGCAAGATCATCGCCACCACACTCGACTATCCGATGATCATGGACACGTTCGGCTGCACGCCCAAATTTCTGGCCGACAACGGCAAAGCTGCCAAAGCCATCGCCGACAGCTATTTCGATGCGGTCGAGCTGATTGGCAAAGATCCAGCCAAGTCGAATGAAATCATGGGTGCCGACGTGAAGCAGACGGCTGAGCAGTTTGCGGCCTCGTCGAAATATCTGCGCTGGCAGGACAGGGCTGCGAACGCCAAGTTCTTCGATGGCGAGATCCAGGCCTTCTCGAAGGAAGCGGGCGAGCTGCTGCTCGAACTCGGCATCGTCAAGGCGCTGCCGAATACCGCGGACATTATCGACACCAGCTTCTTGAAGTGACGACAGCGGACGTGGTCGGTGCCCGTCGTTTCGGCTTCTGCCGGGACGACGGGTAAATTCGGGATCGTCGTGCTTCGACACGCTCTGCATGGCTCTCACGCGTGTGCATCCATTGCGGCGGCTGCGATCACGCGGCATGCCTGCGATCCACACCGTCGCAGGCTCGATCCGCCGTCATGACCGCCGCCTCCCGCCCTGCCGGTGCTTCGCCCGGTTTCGTCATGACGACGCGCGATTGGGCGGTCTTGTTGTTCTGCGCGCTGTGCTGGGGCAGCGCCTACACGTTCAACAAGGTCATGGTCGGTGAGATCCCCGCCCTGTCGATCGCATTGGGGCGCATGATCATCGCATCGCTGTTCCTCGGCTCGCTGGCCGCGCTGCAACGTGTGCCGTTGCCGCGAGACGTGGTGACGTGGCGGCGCTTCTTCGCCTTTACAATGTTCTCGAACGTCGTGCCGTTCCTGTTCGTGCTACATGGCCAACGAGAGACGGCGAGCGGCTTGGCTGCGGTGATCGGCGCAACGACTCCCGTGTTCGTGATCCTGCTCGCACATGCCTTCACCAACGACGAGCGGCTGTCGCCGCGCAAGATCGTCGGCGTCGCGGCTGGCATCGTCGGTGTCGTCGTCGTCGTCGGGCCGCAAGCGCTCGTCGGTTGGTCGAGTGGTCTCGCGGCCAAAATGTCGCTCGTGTTCGCGGCCTTCCTGTATGCGGTCGGGGCCATCTATTCGCGCCGCATTGTCGGTGTTCCCGCACTCGCCATGGCCACCATGCAGATGATCTGCGGTACTCTGGTTGTTCTGCCATTCGCGATCGCGATCGACCGACCATGGTCCCTACCGATGCCACCCTCGACCGCGCTGTTCTCCCTTGTTGCCAGCGGTATTCTCGCCTCATCACTATCGGCGATCGCCTACTTCCACCTGCTCAAACGTGCCGGCCCGACTTATGCCATGCTGGTGACGCTTCTCGTGCCGGTGGCGCCGATCGTTCTCGGCGGCATCGTCTTCGGCGAGCGCCTGGCATGGCGCGAAGTCTGTGGTGCCGTGATCATCGCTCTCGCTTTGATCATCATCGATGGTCGCGTGGCATCCCGGCTCGTGGCCCGTTTCACAGCCTCGAAATCAGACGGGTCCTGAGCGCCTCCAAACGCGCATGCTGCCCGCTTCCTGCTGGTCCACGAGCGGTGATCGCCGCCCCACGACCTCCTGCACGCCCGCCGTGTTCGGCATCAGCATGACAGTATCAATCAGCTCAGCAATATATTCTGCTCACGTTATATCGTCGTGTGTGACACGCAATGACACGTCAGTCCGCGCGCCGCACCGCCAGTCATCAGCCTACCGAGGAGCGGACAACTCGTGTGCTACCGGCCGGTCAATTTCAAAAGCTACGGACAAGGGATCGCGTCCTCCCTTGCGGCGCGTGTCAGTTACGGACAAAATGGCGGCGCACACGAGGTGACGCCATGAATCGTGACGAGACACTCGCACTCTGGGGTCGAGGCAAAAGCGACTGGAACGCTTGGGCCGACGGGTTACTCGCGGAACGAGCCGCAATGGAAGCGGATGGACGTTGGTCGATCGAGACCGGCATGTTCGGCGAAGCCCAACCCGGCAACGAGGCGACCCGTCTATGGCTTGCGTCGGCAGCGGTCGAATTTTCGACTGAGCAGCGACCGAGCGAATTCGACGACGGCGCCGCAGACTTCAGCGGTACCGTGTTTCCCGGGTCGACGTCGTTCGCGGGCGCGCAGTTTTTGGGCGACGTCGATTTCGAGCGCGTGATGTTCGGGGCCGAGGTCTGGTTCGACGGGGCCGAAGCCGCTGGGGACGTCAGCTTTGAACGCGCCACCTTCTGCGGCGACGCCGGGTTCGCCAAAGTATCAGCGGCGGCCGATGTGACGTTCGACAAAGCCGAGCTGCGTGGCGCGCTGTCTTTCGCCGGCGCGACGGTGGCTGGCGACGTGGATTTCGAAAGATCCATGTTAAGCGGCCGTCCGATCTTCGCCGATGCGAGCTTTGGAAGCGATGCGCGGTTTCACGGCGCTACCTTCACCGCCGGCGCCGACTTCGCCAAATCGACGATTGCCGGGGATGCCGACTTCGATCGAACTGTGTTCGGCGGTCCGGTATCGTTCGCCGCCGCGACCTTCTCTGCAGACGTGTCCTTCGAAAAAGCCGAATTCGCAGATGCGGCGTCATTCGACGAAATGGAAATTGCCGGGGATGCAATGTTCGACAAGGCGACCTTTGCCGCCGCCGCCGGC
>JANOAW010000307.1:0-1759 GCA_031411355.1 Hyphomicrobiaceae bacterium
CCTGCACCATCGGCAGCAGGAGCGCTATACCGCCCTGCGCGATGTGATCGCCCGCAGCGCACGCAATTTCGCGCGCTCAGCTGGCGATATGCTCCGCGGCCGACCGATCGTGTCGGGTGATACCATCGAAGACGTTTGGGCGCTCAAGGACATCGATTTCGAGATCAAACGCGGTGAGGTGGTCGGCATCATCGGTCGCAACGGCGCTGGAAAATCCACACTATTGAAAATCCTGTCGCGCATCACCGAACCGTCGGAGGGCCGGGTCGAGATCACGGGGCGGGTCGCAAGCCTGCTCGAGGTCGGCACCGGCTTTCATCCCGAACTGACGGGGCGCGAGAACATCTATTTGAACGGCGCCATCCTGGGCATGTCCCGGGCCGAGATCCGGCAGAAATTCGACGAGATCGTCGCCTTTGCCGAGGTCGAGAGATTTCTTGATACGCCGGTTAAACGTTACTCCTCGGGCATGTATGTGCGGCTCGCGTTCGCGGTCGCCGCTCATTTGGAGCCCGAGATTTTGGTGATCGACGAAGTGCTGGCGGTCGGCGATCTCGAGTTCCAGAAAAAGTGCCTTGGCAAGATGGAGGAGGCGGCCGGTAGCGGCCGCACCGTGCTGTTCGTCAGCCACAACATGGCACCGGTGAAATCTCTGTGCAGCCGCTGCCTGCTTTTGAACAAGGGACGCTTGGATTGGCAGGGAAGCCCTGCGGAGACGATCGAGCGCTTCATAAATCTGGGCGTCGGAACGGGTCCGCTTCAAGCGACGTCTCGGCGCGCCGGTCCAGACAAACCCGAGTCGCCGTTCTGGGTCGAAACGGTCACCTTGGCATCGCGGGAGGCGCGTGCCCCACGCACAGAATTCGAGTGCGACGAAACCGTAGTGATTCAGGGACGATTCCACGCCCGTCGACACGTCGCCGGCCTGTTCGGCTACATCACGGTCTCCCGCGTCGACGGAACGGTCGTTTACGAAGGCGATAGTCACGATGCCGAGCGTAACCCCTTCGATGGCTTGGTCGAGGGCGTCGGCGACTTCGAGATCGCCATTCCGACGCGCCTGCTCGGTCCAGGCCGCTATCATGTGTATCTGAATTTCGTCGCGCCCTTCGACGATGCCGGACCGCAGATTGATCGTCCTGGTGTGGTCGGTGAATTTCTGATGAGCGACAGCAAGACGCGGCGCGGCAACGGCCGCAACGGGTATTTGTCGACACGGCTCGGCTGGCAACTCAGCCAAAGTGCGCAGGCTATGGTCCCCTCGCCGACAGCGGAGCACTGACATGAATAATTTGGCAGGCAAAAGCGTGCTGGTGACTGGCGGCACCGGGTCGTTCGGTAAAGCCTTCGCAAAAACCATTCTCGAGCGGTATCCGGATGTACGTCGGCTTGTCGTGTTCAGCCGCGACGAGCTCAAGCAGTACGAGATGGGACAAGTCTTCAGTGAGCAGAAATATCCGTCGCTGCGATACTTCATCGGCGACGTGCGCGACGCTGCCCGGTTGAAGCGTGCATTCGAGGGCATCGATATCGTCATCCATGCGGCGGCGCTGAAACAAGTTCCTGCAGCTGAATACAATCCCTTCGAATGCATCAAGACCAACGTGCTCGGCGCCCAGAACGTCATCGAGGCGTGCCTCGATACCGGCGTCAGAAACGTGGTGGCGCTCTCGACGGACAAGGCGGCGGCCCCGATAAATCTCTACGGCGCCTCCAAGCTGTGCTCCGACAAGTTGTTTACCGCAGCCAACAACATCAG
>JANOAW010000308.1:0-2587 GCA_031411355.1 Hyphomicrobiaceae bacterium
TCCTGACCCACCACCGGTTACCGGACAGCAAGACCCATCTGCGCTTGCTCGCCGCGGTCCACGTCAAGGCGGATGCGGCACTGACAGCAGACGATCTCAAGATCGCGGCGGGCAAACCGTTCTGGCACGACCAGCGATGGCTCGCGCGTTTGCATCGCGCCTCTGAAACATTGCGGCCCAACATGGGTGCGCCGGGCCTCGACATCGCGCTGCGTGCGTCGTTGATGTTCGCCGATCATCTTGGTTCGGCGCTGAGGAGCGATAAGGGCGAGGAAGTGAAAGGCCACCTCGGCAACACCCACGAAGGCAAACCAGCTGACCCGCTCGATGTCCACGTGTCCAAGGTCTGGGAAAGGGTGCTCGGCTGTTTCAACATGCTGCACCGGCACCGGGAGAGCTATCCAGCCCTCGGGGAGGATAAGGTACCAATTGATATCGTGCATCCGGAACCGGCCATGGGGGCGTACGCGTGGCAAGCCAAAGCCGCACAAGCCGCGCGCCAACTGTGCGCAAGTCGTGAGGGAGGCTTCTTCGCCTGTTTGATGGCCGGCACTGGCACAGGCAAGACCCGGGGCGCGCCGTCTGTTCTTGCGGGTGCAGCCTTCGGCGATGCCCGCCCAGAACGGCGCTATCTGCGCATGACCTTGGCCCTTGGCCTGCGCTCCCTCGCGTCGCAATCCGCGAATGATTATGTCCGCTCGCTGAATTTCGATCCTGATGACGTCTCGGTTCTAATCGGCCAGCCACCGGTTCAGTTCAAGGACGATCAGCAGGACGAAGCGCGGGCGGACGGTTCGGAAAGTTTGATTGAGCTGCCGGATTGGCTACGTGTCGAGCGCGCCACCGGTGGTGTCCCCAAAGAAGGCGACAAAGGAGAGGCGGATTGGCTGCGCCGGCTTTCGTATGATTCAGACCGCGGTCTGCCTGCCACATTTGATCTTATCCTCGAAAAGGCCGGCAACCGCAGCAGTCAGGCCCGCTTGCTGGCCTCGACCCCCATTCTTGTCGGCACCATCGATCATCTCATGGGCGTCGCCAGTCCGACGAATTCCCGCTTTCTGTTTCAGTCGTTGCGCGTCCTATCTGCGGACCTAATCCTGGACGAGATCGATCAATATGATCCGGAGGATATCGCCGCCATCGGCCGCCTCGTCTATCAGGCTGCGGCCGGTGGCCGTCGCGTCATCATCATGTCGGCAACCTTGACCGTCACCGTCGCGAGTGCCCTGCATCAGGCTTATCGCGACGGCTGGCGGATCCATGCGGCCGCGTCGGGCATGGACGATCACGTCAATCTTCTGTGTTCGGGCGATGTCGAGGCATCCTGCGTCACCAGCGCCGATGGCGCGGACTTTGCGCAGGTCTACGAGTCCACGCGCCGAGCGACCCTTTCGGCGTTGCACGGACGTACACCACAGCGTCGAGGTCTCATCCTGCCGCCATGCACGGCCTGGGCCGATCTTGTCACTCAGATCGACAGCCAATGCTCTCTTCTTCATTCGGCCACCGCGGCTCAAATCGACGGTGTGTCCGTGTCGATTGGTTTCGTGCGCATGACCCGGATCGCCCATACTGCGGCACTGGCCGTCCAACTGCCGGCGGGTCCACGCGGCGGGCGGCTGCGGCTGAAACTTTGCCTGCACTCGCAGTTTCCACGGCTGCACCGCGAGTGGATTGAGCACGAGTTAAAACGGGCATTGACGCGCCATGGTCGAGATCCCGACGCCGGCCTGCGGCGGCTCTGCACGCAGCATGGATTGCTTGAGCGCGTGCGCGCGCACGGCTGCAATCAGCTCGAAATCGTCGTCGTGACATCGCCAGTGATCGAAACCGGCAATGATCTGGATTTCGACTGGGCCATCATCGATCCCAGTTCCATGCGCACCGTAGTGCAGGCGGCAGGCCGCGTCTGGCGCCATCGGCACTATCCGAACGACACCCCGAACGTCGCTGTTCTAGGACGCAGCGCGATCGTGATGGACACACGCAAACTTGCGCGTCCCGGCGTCGAGTCCGAGTGTCATCCCGACACGCTCGTAGCGCGCATCAACCTCGACGACTTCGGCGAGCGCTTGGTGACGGACCTGTGTGGGCGGGATGTCTTCACGCGCATCAATGCCGGCGCAATACTGGGCGATGCCGATATCCCACTTCGGGCGCGGGAGCAGGAATTACTCGGTCGCATGCTCGCCACCACCGGTGACCAACAGCCCCTCGGCGTTTACATCAACCACGCGACCGCCCGCCTCAATCGCCGCATGACCCGCAGCCGCATGTTTCGCCGCAGCACCACGCGGGATATCGTCTATTTCCAGGGCACCCTGGGGCAGGGCGATCGGCAGTGGTTCGTTGACCTGGCACCTGGCACTCGCGACAGCACTGTAATCCCGGCCGAACAGAACGGGCTGGTAATTCGACACTGCGAAGACCCGAATCTTGTGTTTCCCGATCTCGATGCCAAGGCCTGGGCGGCGCGGCCGGGCGGAAGCGACACCGAGACGGCAAGCGATCGCCGTCGGCTGATGCGTGTCCAGGTGCCGGACTATGGGGCCGGACCCGCCCCGGCGATGACCTACGGGGACTGGAC
>JANOAW010000309.1:0-5937 GCA_031411355.1 Hyphomicrobiaceae bacterium
GAATGCCCTCGGTGATGCAGATGATCAGTGGCACCTCGGCATCGATGGCTTCGAGAATTGCATCGGCGGCAAATGGCGGCGGCACGTAGATGGATGTGGCGTTGGCGCCGGTTTTTGCCACGGCTTCGGCAACGCTGTCGAACAGGGGAATTCCGGCCAGCGCCGCATCGGGATGCTTGGCGCCACCTTTGCCGGGCGTCACGCCACCCACGACCTGCGTCCCGTAGGCCAAGGCCTGGGACGTGTGAAATGCGCCTTGTTTGCCCGTGATGCCCTGGCAAAGCACCTTGGTGGATCGATCGACGAGGATGGCCATGAGACGGGCGGACCTTCTGCTGCGAATAGCGACCTCCATAACAGGCTTCAGGGCGCGGGCAAGTGCGGCGAACGGCCGGGTGTGGAGGCAGCTTCGGTGTGTCGACACCCGGCGCGTGGACGAACCTGAAAATCCCGCTATTGTCGCTTCGACATGGAGGTTTGCCGATGTCCGTTCCCGTTCTTTCCCTCGACACGCTGGCCGCATCCATCCCCGACGGCACCAAATTGGCGCTGCCGCCCGACTATTCCGGCACGGCGATGACGGCGGTGCGGGCGCTGATCCGACGGCGGGTGCGTGACTTGCACCTCGTCGGCGTGCCGGTGCTCGGTTTCCAGGCCGATCAGTTGATCGGCGCCGGCTGCGTCACTCGCGTCGAAAGCGCAGCCGTCACACTCGGCGAGCACGGGCTCGCGCCGCGCTTCATGGCAGCGCTCAAATCGGGTGAACTCGAAATGTGGGACGCGACCTGCCCGGCGATCCACGCTGGTCTGCAGGCCGCAGAAAAGGGCGTGCCGTTCATGCCCTTGCGCGGCCTCGTCGGCTCGGATTTGATGCGCGTGCGGCCGGATTGGCACCTCATCCAAAATCCCGTCGCCGAAAGCGGTGTCGTCGATCCCATCGTTGTGCTGCCGGCGATCCGGCCCGACGTCGCGTTGTTCCATGCGGCGCGGGCCGACAAATTCGGCAACGTCTGGATCGGCATCAGACGCGAATTGATGTTGATGGCGCATGCCTCCAAGGCCACGTTCGTCACGGTCGAGAACATCGAAGACACTAACTTCCTGACGGATGCTGCCCTGGCTGCCGGTACGATCCCCGCGCTTTATGTCTCGGCGCTCGCCGTCTCACGAAACGGCGCAGCGCCAATCGGCCTCGTCGACTGCTATGGCCCCGACCACGCCGAGCTGGCGCGCTATGCGGCGGCCGCTCGAACAGCGAGTGGCTTTCGCGCCTGGCTTGAAGAAGTCTTGCTCGAACACGTTCGGCTCGATGAAACGACCGGTGTCGGCGAAACAGTATGACGGTACTCGGCACAGTCGATCGGCCAGACCAGATCGATCCGTCGCGGCTCGATTTCGTGCCATTGCGCGATGCGGCACACTTCGCCCCCTATCACGAAATTCGACGTGTCGAGCTGTTCGCCCGCTACGATCCTCACATCCACTATTTCGACGGCATTGCCGACGAGCACGCAGCCAACCATCTCGGTCACGTGCTGCTGCTCGATGACGAGGTGGTTGGCACCATGCGTATCGACCTGATCGATCGCGAGCGCGCGGGATTCCGGCTGGTGTCGATCAAAGGCCGATACAAGGGTCGCGGCCTCGGCAGCATCATGCTCGCCCGCAGCGAAGCCCTCGTCGCAGCGTATGGACGCCGTATAATCGTCATCAATGCAGCCCTTCCCGCAGCCGCATTTTATCGCCGCCACGGCTATGTCGAAGGTGACTGGACCGATGTGCGCCCGCACGATCCGCGGACACAGGTTCGGCTCGGCAAACAGCTCGACCAGTCGGAGATCCGCACTTGCAGCCATGACGCCACGCGGGGCAGATAGTTAGACCACTGCACGTCCGAGACCCTTCCAGCCGATGCACCTTCTTCTCGTCAATCCCAACACGACCTCCACAATTACCGATCTCTTGCTTGCGGCGGCCAAAAGCGTTGCCGCACCGGCGACGACCTTCACGGCCGTGACTGGACGCTTTGGCGCCAGCTACATCACCACCCGGGCCGCTGCGGCTATAGCGGCCCATGCGGCCCTTGATGCCTACGCCGAACATGCCGACGGCGTGCATGGAGTCGTTCTCGCGTGTTTCGGCGATCCTGGCCTCGCGGCGCTCAAAGAAGTGTGCCCGGTTCCCGTCATCGGCATGGCCGAAGCCGCGTGCCACATGGCGGCACCTCTTGGTCGACGCTTCGCCATTGTGACCGGCGGCGAACGGTGGGGGCCGATGCTGGAAGAATTCGTGGCCAGTATCGGTCTCGCAGGCAAACTTGCTTGCGTGACGACGGTCGCGCCGAGCGGCGGCGACATCGCGCGCGATCCGGCCGCAGCTTATGGACTTCTGACCGACGCCTGCAACGCCTGCGTCACGAACCACGGCGCCGAAGCGATCGTGCTCGGTGGAGCGGGCCTCGCCGGCATCGCCGCGATGATAGCCGACCGGGTTTCGGTGCCTCTGGTCGACAGCGTGACGGCTGTTATCAAGACAGCCGAAGCCCGCGTCGCCATGGCAGCGTCGAAGCCGCGCTCAGGCTCGTATGCAGCAGCGCCGTCGACAGCGACGGTCGGGCTTTCGCCGCACCTCACGGCGTTGCTGGGCAAATCCGGGCCGCTCGGATGACCGAGGGTTCGGATCGCAACCGACACCGTATCGTGCTGATCGCAGGCCCGACGGCATCGGGTAAATCAGCGCTGGCACTGGCATTGGCCGCGCGGTTGAACGGCGTCGTCATCAACGCGGATTCGATGCAAGTCTATCGCGACGCCCCCATCGTCACAGCTCAGCCGTCGGTCGACGAGCAGGCGCAGGTGCCGCATCGTCTGTATGGCGTCGTACCCGCCGCAACCGCCTATTCGACCGGCCGCTACATCGACGATGCGCGCGCTGTCCTTGCGGAACTGGCCGCTAACGATCGAAGCGCCATCATCGTCGGTGGCACCGGGCTATATTTCAAAGCGCTGTTGGACGGTTTGTCGCCGGTGCCGGCGATCCCACCCGACATCAGGACGCGCTGTCGGGCTCTCGCCGAGACGTCCGGCGTCGCGGCCGTGCGCGAGGCCTTGGGCAAGGTCGATCCCGATATAGTGGCACGCCTCGGTGCAACGGATGGCCAACGTCTCGTGCGGGCGCTCGAAGTTTTCGAGGCCACGGGTCGCCCCTTGAGTGACTGGCAACGCAGTCCCGGCCGACCGATCGTCGATGCTGAGGCGGCGGTCAAGCTCGTCGTCGACCGTCCGCGCGCCGAATTGCAAGCCCGGGCGGATCGTCGTTTCGATCACATGCTGCGCGCCGGCGCACTCGACGAAATGCGCACACTTTCGACGTTGTCGTTGTCGCCCGAATTGCCGTTGATGCGCGCACTCGGCATCCGCCCTCTGCTCGACCATCTCGCCGGAAAGAGGTCGTTCGAGGACGCCGTCGCGGCCGGAAAACTTGAGACACGGCAATACATAAAGCGACAGCAAACGTGGCTCAGGCGACATATGATGTCCTGGACGCAGCTTTCCACGCAACAAACGGAAAATGTCGATGCGATTTTAGATGCAATCTGACAGCGCTCGCGTTGACACGAGCGTTGGCGCGCCCGTATGCCGGCTCGTCGCACACGCACGTCGAGGAGTTTCGCCCATGGCCCGCACCATGACCGGCGCAGAAATGGTTCTTGCAGCCCTCGTCGAACAAGGCGTCGAACATGTGTTCGGCTATCCCGGCGGGGCCGTCCTGCCGATCTACGACGAGATTTTTCAGCAAGAGAAAGTCAAGCACATCCTGGTGCGCCAGGAGGGCGGCGCCGTGCACGCGGCCGAGGGCTATGCGCGCTCGACCGGCAAGGTCGGCGTCGTCCTGGTCACGTCAGGCCCCGGCGCGACCAATGCCGTGACCGGCCTCCAGGACGCACTGTGTGACAGCATCCCGGTTGTCTGTTTCACCGGACAGGTGCCGACGCATCTGATCGGCACGGACGGGTTCCAGGAATGCGATACGGTCGGCATCACCCGCCCGTGCACCAAACACAATTGGCTGGTGAAAAACGTCAACGACCTCGCACGTATCATCCACGAAGCCTTCTATATCGCGCGCTCTGGTCGTCCAGGTCCGGTTGTGATCGATATTCCCAAGGACATTCAGTTCGCGACTGGCACCTACAGCGGCAAGGACGACGTCAAGCCCAAGACCTACAATCCGCGCGTCAAGGGCGACACGCGGGCGATCGAGGCCGCCGTCGAACTCATGGCCACCGCCAAGCGCCCTGTGTTCTACACCGGCGGCGGCGTCATCAACGCCGGACCAAAGGCGGCGCAAGCATTGCGCGAACTGGTCAAGTTGACCGATTTTCCGATCACCTCGACTTTGATGGGCCTCGGCGCCTACCCCGCATCGGGCAAGAACTGGCTCGGCATGCTCGGCATGCACGGCACCGCCGAAGCCAACATGGCGATGCACGACTGCGACGTGATGATCAATATCGGCGCCCGCTTTGACGACCGCATCACCGGGTTGATCGGTAAATTCTCGCCGACGTCCAAGAAAATTCACGTCGACGTCGATCCATCCTCGATCAACAAGACTGTCCGGGTCGATATTCCCATCGTCGGCGACGCTGGCAGCGTGCTCGAAGATCTCGTCGCCGCCTGGAAAAAACGACGCACCCAGATCGACAAAACGGCCATCAAGCGCTGGTGGGGCATCATCGAAAAATGGCGTGGCCTGAAATGCCTGCGCTATCAGCCCTCCACCGATCACATCATGCCGCAATATGCGCTCGAACGCCTGCACGCCCTGACCAAGGATCGCGACACCTACGTCACGACCGATGTCGGCCAGCACCAAATGTGGGCGGCCCAGTTCATCGGCTTTGACGGCCCCAACCGCTGGATGACGTCGGGCGGCCTCGGCACCATGGGCTACGGCTTGCCGGCCGCCATCGGCGTACAATTAGCGCACCCCGGCAGCAACGTCGTCTGCGTCACCGGCGACGCCTCGATCCTGATGAACATCCAGGAAATGAGTACAGCGGTACAATATCGGCTGCCCGTCCGCATCATGATCCTCAACAATCAGTACATGGGCATGGTGCGCCAGTGGCAGCAGCTTCTGCACGGCAACCGTATTTCCGAGAGCTATTCCGAAGCCCTGCCGGATTTCGTCAAACTCGCGGACGCCTACGGCGGCGTCGGCATTCGCTGTGAAAAACCCTCTGAACTGGATGCGGCGATCAAGGAAATGCTGGCCGTCGAAAACAAACCGGTGATCTTCGATTGCCGTGTGCTCCAGATCGCCAACTGCTTCCCCATGATCCCCTCGGGCAAAGCCCACAACGACATGCTCTACGGCGACAACGTCACCGAAGACGAGATCGCCAAGGCGATCGGCAAAGACGGCAAGATGCTGGTGTGAGGGCTGGGGCCGCTCATCCAGGACCAAGCCGCACCCAAACGCCCGCTGGATCGCTCGAGGTTGACGGCACTGGGCCAGGTGCGGAAGTCACTTTCATCACTCAGGCCCCGGAGGGGCCTCGGTCTGTAGCCACGGGTGGAGCGCAGCGGAACCCGTGGACGCGCGGTGTCTGAAGCCTGCCCCGGAGGGGCAGAGGTGAAGCTCGCTTCGTCGCTGACATCTCTCCTTCGCCCCGCCGGGGCGAAACATTGCAGATCGCTGCCACGGGTTTCACCCGTGGCTACAGTCGTACGCCCCTCCGGGGCGATCAAGACCTCGGTTCGGCACACACAATTGACGTCCGCTCCGGGCCCAGCCTGTGTGAAAACTTGTACGGATCATGCTAGAATCACTCCACTGAATCGGTGGGGGCGCGGATGGCGGGTTTCGTCGAGGGGATGGATCGGCGGCAGGCGACGTTACTGCCGGAATGTCTGGAAGATTGGGTTGGTG
>JANOAW010000310.1:0-2387 GCA_031411355.1 Hyphomicrobiaceae bacterium
CGCAGGGCGAGCGCGAGGCTCGGAATAGTGCCGGCTTCGCCGGGCATCGAGACATAGGGCTGCGTTTGCTCGAGCAGCACGAGGCGCCCAGCCTTTTCGAAGGCGGCAATGCCGGCCGCGAACCCGGCGTCCCAAAGCGCGGTCTTGACGGTCAACACCACGATGGCGCCTGGTCGACCGATGCGGATCAACTCGTCCAGTCCTTCAACCCCGACGTGGCCAGTCGAAAATACCCCGCCTGCGACAATGCCCGCAAAGCGGTCGTCGTCGAAGGGCAACGGTCCACCGAGCTTTGCCATGTGCAGGGCCTTGTAACAGCCTTTGGCCGCGGCGACGGCGAGCATGCCGTCCGACACATCGAGTGCCTCGACATGCTCATGCCCAAGAATGCCGAGCCATTCGCCGAGTAGCCCCGTGCCGGCACCCGCATCCAAAATCGGTCCGGCGCCACGTGGTAGATACCGCGACAGCAACGCCAGCGTGATGGTTGGATGGCGGTAGCCGACCCGAGCCATCTCTGCGTCGTACGTGGTGGCCCAACCGTCGTAAAGGCGCGCGAGATCTTCAGCGTTGCCCGAGCTGTAGACCGCGCCGAGAAATCCTTCGTGTCGGCTCATCCGTGTCGGCTCATCGTGTCAGCTGCCTTCTGGCGTAGATCGTTACCGCTTCAAGCGCCGGATCAAACCCGCGATGCCGCCTGCGATGCCGTTCGGCATCACGTACATTAGGGCGATCAGGACGATGCCATAGATGGTCCACGGCTCGAGTTCGATCGGCAGGTGCACGGCGTTGCTGATCTGCTTGGTCAGTTTGTCGGCATACTTCTCGATCACCTGCACGAAGATGCCGCCGATGATCGCGCCCGGTAACGTCGCGATGCCGCCGATGACCGCGCCGACAAGTAAGGCGATCGACACCTCGAAGCGGAAGCTGTCGGGCGAGACGAATTCGAAGATGATGGCGTGGAGTGCGCCGGCGACGCCAACGTACATGGCCGAGAGGCCGAACGTGATGGTCTTGTTGGCGGCCCTGTCGATGCCCATCGTGTCGGCCGCGAGCGGCTGATCACGTACGGCGCGCATGGCGCGGCCCATGCGACTGTCGAGCAGGTTGCGCGCGAACCAGAACATGATCACCGCGACGACGAGCACGATCAGATACATCCATTGGTCGGCTGAGATGGCGAGGCCGAACGGTGGATCGGGTTTGAACAGATTGATGCCCTGTACCCCGTTGGTGAACGGCTCAAGATGCTTGTATTTGAGGATCTGGGGTGTCGCGACGGCGAGTGCGAACGTGGCCAGCGCGAGATAGTGACCTTCAAGCCGCAATGCGGGCTTGCCGAACAAATAGCCGAGCACGAAGCAGACAGCCGCTGCAACAGGCAGTGTGAACAGGAAGTGCACGCCGTAGCGATCGATGAGGATGGCGGCGACATAGGCACCGGCTGCAAAAAAAGCGCCGTGGCCGAGTGAAATCTGTCCGTTGAAGCCGGTCAACAAGATCAACCCGAGGACGGCGATCGCATACACGATCATCAGCGACAGCTGCAGGAAGTGAAAGTTGGTGATGACGCCGTCTTTTGCGCCGCCAGCCAGAAGTCCGCCTTTGCCGAGCAAGAATGGCAACGCCAGCGCGAGCAGCAGAAGCGGGTAAATATACATCGGTATGCGCTTGCGCGCAGGTGGCGGCAGGGGCGTGACCTCCGCGACCGTCTGGGCTGGTGCCGTGAGCGTGGCAGTGGTCATGAGGCGTCGACCTTTTCGTGCGGTCCAACAACGGTATCAGCAGGTGCAAGAATATTATGGGTCACGCCAACCGGCGCGGCGACGCGCGAGGTGAGGATATCCGGCGGGCGCGCCAGCGCCGTGAACCGCACGGATCCCCGCTTGCGCGGCGATGACGGTAGGGAGGTGGCGGCCGCTTGCATCCGATCACACCCGTTTTACTGTCACGCGACCGAACAAGCCCGACGGTTTCAGCGTCAAAATGGTGATGACGATGATCAGGGCGACAGTCAGCTTTTCGCCATTGCCGATCAGGTAGAAGCCGGTGCTCTTTTCCAGAGCGTTGCCAAAGAAGCCGACCAGATTTTCCAGGACGCCGACAAGGAAACCGCCGAACACGGCGCCGGCGGGATTGGAGATGCCGCCGACAAGTGCGCCGGCGAAGCCGTAAAGCAGGATGGACGCCATCATGTTCGGCTCGAGATAAACCATCGGTGCGACCAGACCGCCGGCGACGGCACCGACGGCTGCCGCCATGCCCCAGCCGAGCGCCAGCATCCAGCCGACGTTGACGCCGGCCAAGCGTGCCGAAACCGGGTTTTGTGCAGCTGCCCGCATGGCAAGGCCCAGCGGCGTGAAGCGGAAGAAGGCGCCGAGCCC
>JANOAW010000311.1:0-2883 GCA_031411355.1 Hyphomicrobiaceae bacterium
GCCTTCGTTGATCTCCTGTCCGCGCGCCTGGTAATAGGGGCGCAGGATCGCCAGGGCATCTTCCCGAACATCGATGGTCTTGCCGAACGCCGCCGCGACCGCGTCAGCCGTGATGTCGTCATGCGTCGGGCCGATGCCGCCGGTGGTGAAGACATAGTCGTGCGCCGCGCGCATCTCGTTAATTGTCGCGACGATGGTGGTGTGAATGTCCGGAATCATGCGCGCCTCCCGGACCTCGACCCCGAGCGGATTGAGGAAATCCGCGATGGTCTTGAGGTTGGTGTCCTGGGTGCGCCCCGAAAGGAGCTCATCCCCGATCAGGATAACGGCTGCGGTAACGATGCTGGTCATGAACCGCGTTTACGTCTGCTTCACTCTCCCGTCCAGTCGCAGGTGGCCAGCCGCCTGTCTCCCGACGCGTGTTGCGGAGAAGTAAACGGGAACGGTGAAACTGTTTGGAAATTCCCCGCCGAAGGAAGCGTCACATTAAGGCTGACCGTGCATGGTGGCCGTGTAGCAATGGTGGGAATCCATGAAATCGCGCAGGAGCCTCTCAAGAGCGCGTAGCGGCAACGTGATGATCGAATTCGCGTTGCTCGCCCCTGTGTTTTTCATGTTGATCCTCGGCCTCGTCGAGTTTGTGATCTTCCAGTACAAGACCTACGCGCTCAATCACGTCGTGTACGAAGCCACGCGCAACCTGCAGACAGGCGAAGTGCAGGTCGATGAAAATGGCAATCCGCGTTCGGCAGCGCAGATGCGGCAGTACTTCACCGACCAGGCATGCGCTGCGGCTGGCGCAATGATCAATTGCGCCGACATCTACTTCGACGTTCGCGCGTTCGACCAGCTCAAGGACGCGACCTATCCGCCGCCAGTGTTCGACAAGGACGGTGTCCCGACCAATTTCGTGTTCCAGCCGGGCAAGCCTGACCAGTATTCGGTCGTCCGCGCCTCGCTGCATCACCAGTTCATCACGCCTTTCATGGACCAGCTTTTCCATATGGGCCCTGACCTGCCGGCGATCGTGAATGCGTACGTTATCGTCAAGAACGAGCCGTGGCTGTGATGATGCACAAGAATTCCATCCTTTCCCGGTTTGGCCTTTCGAGGTTCGCACGCGACCGTCGTGGCGTCGCTGCGGCTGAATTCGCGCTGATCGCGCCCGCGCTGATCTTCCTGATCATGGGCGTGTTCGAGATGACGTTCCGCTTTCGCGCCAGCGAGGAAGCAACGCGCTACGCGCACGAAGTCGCCGACATGGTGGCGCGTGAATCGGATCTTACTACCGACGATCTCAACCAGCTTTTCAAAGCGTCGGTCCAGATGATGAAGCCGCTTGATACGACGGATGACCTTGACCTTGATGTCACGTCGATCGGCCTGACGGGCGTGAATGCGGATCCCTCGGTGCTCTGGCGTCGCGTGGCCGGCACTTCAATCACCAAGAACATCCAGGACGCGAAGGGCATGGGCGTCGATGGCGAGAGCGTCATCCGCGTGTCTGTCCGCTACAGCTATCACAGCGTGCTGACCGAGCTGTTTGGCGGCTCGTTCATGGCGATGGAAAAGACCGCCTATTCCCGGCCGCGTCTCGACAAGAAGATTGCTCTCGACGGTGCATCAACCGACGGCGGCTCAACCAAGTATCTGACGATTACCTAGCTCTAAAGACCGGACGCGCCACTGGCGCGTCCTTGCATACAGGAACGAACATGTTCGGGTCGATCAGGAAATTTGCGAAGAACCGCAGGGGCGCTTTCGCCATGCAGTTCGCGCTCATGGCCGTGCCGCTGTGCGTTTGCACCGGTCTTGCAATCGATGGTGGCCGGGCCTTCCTTGCGCGTTTCGAGCTTGCCTCGGCGCTGGACGCTGCGGCCCTGGCTGTCGGCTCAACGACGGTCGACGGCGCCGACCTCAACGCGGTCGCCAAGAAGTATGTCGACATCAACTTCAAGACCGAACACGACAAACCCATCGAGCTCCATCTCGACGTCAGCGACAAGAAGGCGATGCTGCGCGGGTCGGTCGAAATCAACACCTACTTCATGCCGCTCGTTGGCCAGCCGACAGTAACGGTGTCGGCCGAAAGCGAAGTGCGCGTCGGCGGCAACAACGTCGAAGTTGCGATGGCGCTCGACATCACGGGCTCGATGGCCGGCACGCGTATCAAGGGCTTGCAGGACTCGGCCAAGATTCTGATCGATGAAGTCGTCAACACGGTTCAGACGCCGTACTTCTCGAAGATCGCGATCGTCCCGTGGTCGCAAAGCGTCTATGTCGATACGAAGTACGCAAACGCCACCGTGCCGGTCGAACTGCGCGGCACGCCGAAGGCCAGCACGACGATTTCCGGCGCGGCGTGGCGCAAATCGGGTACGTCCGTCCAGAGCATCAAGTCGGCTGGATGGCGCACCAACCTTGGCATGCCGATCTCGAACATCACCTGGAAAAACGGCGCCGCTATCGCGATCAGCAAGATCACGAAGGTGACCAGCGGATCCAGCAACCGGATCCAGGTGACCTATTCGGCCGGGTCCGGCACGTATTACGCGAACGGCGACACCGTCTATATCACGGGCATCACCAACGGCAGTTACAAGACGCCGCTCAACAGCACGCTGCCTACCACAAGCATCAAGTTCAAGGTCGCAGACCGCACGAATACTTCGCCTTACACGTTCAACCTGCTCGACTATACAACGGGCGCCTATGTTGCGCCGCCGACGGGCACGCTCACCAACTCGACCAACGGGTCGGTTCAACGCTGCCTCTATTCGGCGTGTGAAGTGCAGGTGTCGGCACTCCTCCACGGCTTCACCAACAGCTCGCTGATCTACATCACCGGCACCAGCGTCAGCGGTTCGGGCTCGGTGTACATCA
>JANOAW010000312.1:0-1802 GCA_031411355.1 Hyphomicrobiaceae bacterium
CGGCGAAAGTAGAGACCTGCTCGGGGCGGTCAAGATCCCGGATATGCAATCAGCGCCCGCGGCGACGAAACCATTCCGGGACACCGAGAAGGGAATGTCTGCAGCTGGCACACTGTGATCGGGACGGCCGCCAGCAGCTACGCTCGGTCCCGAAGGGTAAGCGTCCGGTCGCCGAACGAACCATGGCGACGGACGGTAACCGCGCAACATCAAGCCTGGTCGTGCCGGCGGTCGACCGACCCTCATGATCCATGGCAGCCACCATTCGGCCCACGCCCCGCCACCGGCATCCACTTATACCGGCCGACCGCCCTTGCCTCGCGAAAAGCCCACTCAACTCGCCTGCCGCACTTCCACCGGCAACGGCTGCCCCGGTGCGCCGCGTTGATCCGAGGAGACGCCGAGCGCGCGCAGCTTTCTGTGTAAAGCCGATCGCTCCATGCCGACGAACTCGGCCGTGCGCGAGATGTTACCGCCGAAGCGGTTGATCTGGGCCAGCAGGTATTCCCGCTCGAAGATCTCGCGGGCCTCGCGCAGTGGCAGTGACATCAGGTGTTCGGCGCCGCCGTTCATGGGCAGCGGCACGTTGGAGCCGATCTCGTTCGGCAGCATTTCGGCTGAAATCATCGAGCCGGGTTCGCCCCCCGACAGGATCAGCAGGCGCTCGATGTTGTTGCGCAATTCGCGCACGTTGCCGGGCCAATCGTGCGTCTGCAGAACGGCAATGGCGTCCTCACCGATCTTGCGCGGCGCGAGCCCCGACGACCCCGCCACCTGATCGACGAAGTAGCGGATCAGATCGGGGATGTCCTCGCGGCGTTCGGCGAGCGAGGGCACACGCAACGGCACGACGTTGAGGCGGTGGTACAGATCCTCGCGAAAGCGGCTTTCCTGCATGTCGCGCTCGATGTCGCGCGACGTCGACGAGATCACACGCACGTCGACCGAAACCTTCTGTGCGCCGCCCATGCGCATGAACTTCTGCTCGACCAGCACACGCAGGATCTTGCTTTGTGTCTCCATCGGCATGTCGGCGACTTCGTCGATGTAGAGTGTGCCGCCGTGGGCTTCTTCCAGCGCGCCAACCTTGCGCGGCCCCGAGATGTCCTCGGTGCCGAACAATTCTTCCTCGACGCGTTCAGGCACCATCGCGGCGGCGTTGAGCACCACGAACGGGCCGTCCTTGCGCAACGATCGGGCGTGGATCATTCGAGCGGCCAGCTCTTTGCCCGAGCCGGCGGCGCCGCGAATGAGAATGCGGCTGTTGGCGGGTGCCAGGCGGTCGATCGACGAGCGCAGGTGGTTCATGGTCGTCGAGGTGCCGATCATGTCGAACGAAACCGCGGCGCGCTCGCGCAAGGTCTTGACTTCGCGTTGCAACTTGGAAGCCTCGAGCGCCCGCAACACAACGAGCAGCAGCCGATCCGCCTTGAACGGCTTTTCGATGTAATCGTAAGCGCCGCGCCGAATGGCTGTGACGGCGGTTTCGATGTTGCCGTGGCCCGAGATGATGACGACCGGCAGGTCCGGATGGGCTTTCTTGATCACCGACAGGACTTCGAGCCCGTCGAGGCGCGACCCCTGCAACCAGATGTCGAGCACAACCAGCTGCGGCCGGCGCTGCTCGATCTGCGTCAAGGCCTCGTCGCTGTCACGCGCGACCCTGGTGCGGTGTCCCTCGTCCTCGAGCAGGCCCGAGACGAGATCGCGGATGTCGGCTTCGTCGTCGACGATCAGGATATCAGACGCCATTCGAGTGCTCCTTGGCCGTGCGTATCGGTGTCCGACCACGGGTCGAACAC
>JANOAW010000313.1:0-1651 GCA_031411355.1 Hyphomicrobiaceae bacterium
GGCCGCCGCAAGATCGGCTTCATTGGGGAGGCCAATGATACGGGCACGCGTGGTGCGCAAAGACGCCGCGGTTTCCTCGACGCGGTGCGGGCAGCTGGCCTCGATGACAGTCGACTGCTTGCAACTGCCCCACCTCCGATCGGCATGTTGGAGGGGCGGCGCGCCATGGCGGCATTGCTGCAACGCTGGCCGGATACCGATGCCGTCCTGTGTGTCTCTGACCCGTGCGCCTATGGCGCCGTCAGCGCGTGCCAACTCGCCGGCATCGTCGTGCCTGATCGCATGGCGATTGCGGGCTTTGGCAATTTTGAGATCTCACTGTGCTCGGTGCCGGCGATCTCGACGGTTGCCATAAGTGGCCTCACAATCGGCTCCGAGGCAGCCGGACTTATTCTCAGGCTGTTGTCAGGAGATCTCGCGACGGTCGATGTCCGGCCACAGACAGTGCTGGTCGACGCCAGCCTTGCGGTTCGCGGCAGCACGTCAGGAGCAAAGCAATGCGCTGCGCATGACCAGTCGCATCTGTCCCCTCGCCGTGCGCGCTGAAGGCCGTTCGGCAGGCACACTCGCAGTGGGCTCAAGAGCGATAACCGGACGGCCCTACCTCCTGTGCCTTCATGGCCGCACGTTGGCCCAGTCCCACAACGTTCTCATCGTCTGCATTTCGCAGGGACCACAGGAGCAATCCGTGGAGCCCGCGATCAGGGATCAGGGTGACATCGTCGAACCCGTCCAGGGATCAAACAGCGCGACGCCGGTGCCGGTGAAATCCCCCGTGTCGCGCGTCACCAGCGTGAGACCGCGATCGAGCGCCGTTGCGGCGATAATCAGGTCCGGCTGAGGGTCGGTATGGCGGCGCTTGCGACCGTCCTCGACGAGTAAGCGCCATCGCAGCATCACGTCCTCGGTCACCTCAAGCACGCGACCAACGAACATCGGCCGGATCGTGAGAACCAGCCAGTCGCTGAGCGCCGAGCGCCGCGTAAGGTCGGTCACGCTTTCGATCCCGAAGCGGAACTCGGCGAGTGTCACGCTGGAGACATGCAGCGTCGCGAGCGGCTGGCCGTCAATGAAAGAGCTGACCTGTTGCGCGGGTTTTGATCGGCGCAATTCGGACAGCACATTGGTGTCGAGCAGGTAGCCGGCCATCACATCGGCTCTGGTGGCCGGACATTCGAGCGCACGCTCTCCGGCAATTCGAAGTCAGGATAAGGGCAGGCCGCCATCGCCGCCGTTAGCGCCGCGCCGGACTTGGTGCCGGCGAGTGCCTCGTAAACCTCGGGCGACAACACTACTGCACGCTCGCGGCCATGCACAGTGATGTGTTGCGGACCATCGCTGCCGGCACGGCGAATGAGCTCGCTTAGCCTGGCTTTGGCGTGCCGCAGCTCCCAAGTGCTGGTTTGATAGGGCGTGCCCGGCCGGCGAGGCTTCGCGCCTGGGCGGTTGGAGGGCACCTTCGACAGTGGTCGATTTGTAGTCATAAGAACTAAATACCACAACTGATTGTGAATATACAAGATCGGCACGACCGCCTTAGGCGCGGCGTGCGAGCGTGTGCCCAGGTCCAGGAGGTGCCTTACGTCCCGCCGCAATTGTCGACGTGTCGACCGTCATCAGGTGTCGTCGATGGTGCTCCACACTCCAAAAG
>JANOAW010000314.1:0-6019 GCA_031411355.1 Hyphomicrobiaceae bacterium
CCGTGCCGGTGACCGGAACGGGCAAATCGGCCATGTTCGGGCCGACCGCACCACGCTTGCCAAGGCCGATCTTTTGTAGCCCGTCCTTGGTCGAGGCGACATAGATGGCGCCGACGCCCGACACCAGAAGCGCCAGGACCACGAGGCGACCGAGAAACTTTTTGACCAAGGTGAGCACTCTCAGGTCCTTCACTGCCGGCACATGACGACGAAATCCGCTCCCGGACCTCTAGCGCGCGCCAGAAGTCTAGCACAGGTGGCGATGGAACGGGCAGGGAGGCGCCGATCCGTCGAAAGCATCGTGCGTTGCGGACGGTGGCTGCGTGACCAGTGCGTTGCTTGACACAGCCGACACGCCCGATCACCGTCTCCCGGTCGCCGATCAGTCATGACGGGTATCGGAAAGACGGGGATAGGATATGAGACGTCCTTCAGCCGTAATCATCGCCTTGGCATCGTTCGTGTTTGCCGGCGGCGCCCTGCGGACGGAGCCAGCTGCCCAGACGGCTGCGCCCACATATGCCGTAGATCCGTTCTGGCCCAAAGACCTGCCCGACACCTGGATCCTCGGCCAGGTCGGCGGCATCGCCGTCGACGCACAGGACAACATCTGGATTATTCACCGACCAGCCTCGCTCGTCGACGACGAAAAAGGCGCAAGCAAATCGCCGCCTGAAACGCGCTGTTGCAAACCAGCGCCGCCGGTCCTGCAGTTTTCGCCTGACGGACGCTTGCTCGCCAGCTGGGGCGGCCCCGGCAAAGGCTTCGACTGGCCGCAACGGGAACACGGCATCCACATCGATCGGGATGGCAACGTCTGGCTGGCTGGAAACGAAAAAGACGATCAAGTGCTGAAATTTACGCCCAAGGGCGAATTTCTGCTGCAGGTCGGCAAGGCCGACGCGACGAGCGGATCGAACAGCCAGACCCGCCTCGGCCGACCAGCGCACATGGTGACCGACGACGATGCCGGCGAACTGTATGTGGCCGACGGCTATGGCAACCGGCGCATCGTCGTGTTCGACGCCAAGACCGGCGCCTACAAGCGGCATTGGGGGGCCTATGGCACCAAAACACCGCACGACGACAAGCTGCCGCCATACAAGCCGGTCGCCATCACCGATCTATCGAAATCGTTCTCGAGCCCCGTGCACTGTGTCCGGCTCGCACGAGATGGGCTGGTGTATGTGTGCGACCGGGCCAACGATCGCATTCAAGTGTTCAAGAAAGACGGCGCGTTCGTGCAGGAATTTCAGGTCGAACCGCAGACATTGCAGAACGGCGCGGTGTGGGATCTGGTGTTGTCGGAAGATGCAAGCCAGCGCTACATCTTCGTTGCCGACGGCGCCAATATGCAAGTCGTCACCATCGATCGCCAGAGCGGCGCCAAGCTGTCGAGTTTCGGTCGGCCGGGCCATATGGCCGGCAACTTCAAATGGGTGCACAACATGGCCATCGACAGCCAGGGCACGATCTACACGGCCGAGGTCGGCGATGGGCGTCGCGCGCAGAAATTCAAGCGCGCGCCGTGACGTGGGACGACCCGAACAAAGGCTGGAGTTCGGGTCGGGTCGCTCAGCATATTTCAGGATATTTGGCGCGCTCGCCCCATTCCGGGACGTCGCTGTCAGCCGAAGCGCTTCGCACTCGCCTCGAGCACGTCCTCGTACGTGCGCAAGCCCGTGGTCGGGGCGGAAACCATGACCGCCATGTTGCCCGGTTTGTGCTGATTGCGCAGCATGCGCATGTGGGCTTTGGGAATGTCGGCCCACGAGAACACTTCACTCATGCACGGATCGATGCGCCGTTCGATGACCAGCTTGTTGGCGGCCGAGGCCTGTTTCAAGTTGGCGAAGTGCGAGCCTTGGACGCGCTTCTGATGCATCCACAGGTAGCGTGCGTCGAGGGTCAAGTTATAGCCGGTGGTGCCGGCGCAGATGACCACCATGCCGCCGCGCTTGACGACCTGGACGGAGACCGGGAACGTCGTCTCGCCCGGATGCTCAAACACGATGTCGGGGTTCACGCCCTTGCCTGAAATGTCCCAGATGGCCTTGCCGAACTTGCGCATTTCGGACAGCCACGTGTTGTATTCGGGCGTGTTCACCTTGGGCAGTTGACCCCAGCACTTGAATTTTTTGCGGTTGATCACGCCGCGCGCGCCGAGTTGCTTGACGAAATCGACCTTGTCGTCTTCCGACACGACGCCAATGGCGTTGGCGCCGTTGGTTGCGCACAGTTGGACTGCGAAGGATCCGAGGCCGCCGGATGCGCCCCAGACGAGGACGTTGTCGCCCGGCTGCAGTTCATGGCCCTTGTGGCCAAACAGCATGCGGTAGGCGGTTGCGAGCGTCAGCGTGTAGCAGGCGCTTTCTTCCCACGTCAGATGCTTCGGCCGCGGCATCAGCTGGCGATCCTGGACGCGGCAGAACTGGGCGAACGAACCGTCATGAGTTTCGTAGCCCCAGATGCGCTGTGAGGTCGAGAACATGGGGTCGCCGCCGTTGCACTCCTCGTCGTCACCATCGTCCTGGTTACAATGCACGACGACCTCGTCGCCCACCTTCCAGCGCTTGACCTTGGAGCCGACGGCCCAGACGATGCCCGACGCATCGGAGCCGGCGACATGGAACGGCTGCTTGTGCCCGTCGAACGGGGAGATCGGCGTGCCGAGAGCTGCCCAGACGCCGTTATAGTTGACGCCGGCAGCCATGACGAGAACGAGCACGTCGTGGCTGTCGAGCTCCCACGTCGGCACCACCTCCACCTGCATGGCCGTGTCGGGCTCGCCGTGCCGCTCACGGCGAATGGCCCACGCGTACATGGTCTTTGGCACATGTCCGAGCGGCGGAATTTCGCCGATCTCGTAGAGGTCTTTCTTGGCCGCGACGGGGGAAGACGCTGGCTTGATTGCGACTGCCGACATGAGGTTTCTCCCGAGACAGCAGCACGGCCCCGCGCCGTTGCTGCACTGCCAAATTCACGAGATGGTCGCATATTGCATTGCAGCATTGCAAGCAATTCTTGCCTGCGGCCATCGGCTGCACGATGCCGCCGCACGATCATGACGCCGTCAACCGTTTGCGCATCAAAGATTCGCCGTCGCCATCGCGGATGAGGTCGGCCAGGTCGGCTGCGTGCTGCCAACCGTGCGCCTGGTAAAAGCGATGTGCGGGCGCATTGAAGGCGCTGACGCACAGCCAGATGTTGCGCTGGCTGTCGAGCCGGGCGCGCTGCTCGAACCACGCCAGCAGGCGGCCACCGATCCCGCTACCCTGGTGCGCTGGCAGGATGGCGATGGTTTGCAGATACGGCCCGACCAGCCATGGATCGCGGATCACCATGCCGCCGGCCAGTTCTCGGCCGACATGCACGTGATAGCGGGCCGCGTTGTCGATTGCCGGCGCAAACATGCGCGTCATGGCGGCCGACGAGATGCCATAGTGACGCCAGGGGCCGAATGTTGCCGTGGCGGCGCCGAGTTGCTGCGCCGTCTCGATCGACATCGGTGCCAGCACGACCGGCGCACCCGACCTCGCCGATCCGAGTTCGAAGGTCTCAACCGGGTAGGCTTCACCACGAGATTGCGGCGTCATTCGTCGCTCCGGCGAGTGGACATGACATAAACGAGACATAAGCGAGGCTCGCACACGGCCGCGCCTGCCGCGAGTTGCCGATTACGTCATGTTGCAGTGGCGGCCGACTTGATGCTGCCCTGTCGGCGACCGTGTCGACGATTCGAGACGGCCGATCCCCTGGGTCTCGTTGCGAAAGCCGTGTGTGATGAAGGACGACAAGACAGCTGCTGCAAGCACGCCGATTACACGCCCGTCGTGGATCGTTCGGTTGTTTCGCCCGCTGGCGTACTTCTGGCTCTGGGCAACCGGATGGAGGCTCGAAGGCCACATGCCGGATCTGCCGAAATTCATCATCGTCGCGGCGCCGCATACGTCGAACTGGGATCTGCCCAATGTGCTGGCGGCCGGCCTGCATTTCGGTTTGCGCATTCACTGGATGGGCAAAACGTCGATTTTCAAATGGCCGTTCGGTGGTTTGATGCGCTGGCTCGGCGGCCTGCCGGTGGACCGCACGAAATCCAACAACGCCGTCTCGCAGATGGCTGAGGAATTCGCGCAACGGGAGACTTTGTATCTGGTCATCGCCCCCGCGGGGACGCGGACGCAGGCGCTGGCATGGAAATCGGGTTTCTATCATATTGCGCATCAAGCGCAGGTACCGCTCGTGTTTGGTTTCATGGACTACAAGAACAAGGCTGTCGGCGTCAAAGGCATGATGACGACGAGCGGCGACTACGCGGCCGACCTCGCCAAGATCATGGCCGTTTATGCGGATATCGAGGGCAAGAATCCGCATAAGTGACGGCGGTTGTGGACATAGTCGCAGGACGATCAGTTCGGTAATCCGGAACATTGTCGGGCCTGCGCCCGATCAATGCATCCGGGAGCTTCACCTGGAACCAAGTGAAACCACTGCGCTTCATCCGCGCGAGGTAGGGGATAATATCAGCGCTGCTCTCGCGCGCCGATATTTCCGGATACCGCTGGTATTAAATCATAGGTCAATAATTTCGGCCGCTGGTATTATTTCCGATCGAGCATGATACACGATGGGTGGCCGGCACAAGGCCGGCCACGACTGGAGTTATTACCTCCACCGCGTCAGCCGGCATCGACGATGCGTTTGACGGCGGCTGCGAGTTTCGCCCGTTGGGCGGTCAGTTCAGCCTTGCGCTCTTGGGATTCCTCGATCGCCTCGGGGGCGGCGCGGCTCATGAACGCGGGATTGTCGAGTTTGGCGTCCATTTTGCGCAGATCGACGTCGACAGCGGCGATGCCCTTGTGCAGGCGAGCGGTTTCAGCGGCCATGTCGATTACGCCGGCGAGCGGCAGACAGACCGTGGTCTCGGCAACGACGAGCTGGGCTGATCCCTTCGGTGGCGCCTTCTCGAAGCGTATCGTGTCGGCGCGGGCCATGCGCTGGATGGTTTCCTCGTGACGCAGAACGCGGGCGCGCGTTTCAGCGGCGGCGCCGACCATCAAAAGCGGCACCTTCACGCTCGGCGCGACGTTCATTTCGGAGCGCACCGACCGCACTTCGGAAATCAACGCGACGAGCCAGCCGATCTCGGCGTCGGCGGTTTCGTGCACGAGGCCTTTCAGTTCCGGCCATTGCGACAGGCACAGCAGCGATTGCCGCTCTTCGCCAACCTCGACGAGACGACCCCACAACTCCTCAGTGATGAAGGGCATGAAGGGGTGCAGCAGCTTCAGGATCTGGTCGAGCACCCACGCCGTGGTGGCCCGCGTTTCCAATTTGGCGACTTCGTCGTCGCCAGCGAAAATCGGCTTGGCGAGTTCCAGGTACCAATCGCAGAAGGTGCCCCAGACGAAATCGTAGACCGCGCCCGAGGCGTCGTTGAACTTGTAGTCGACGATCGCTTGCGTGGTCGCGGCGGCGGCACGTTGCGTCTCGCCGGTGATCCATTTGTTGAGCGTCTGGCGGACGGCATCGGGTTTGAAGTCGCGTTGGCGCACGCACTCGTTCATTTCAGCAAAGCGCGCGGCGTTCCACAGCTTGGTCGCGAAGTTGCGATAGCCTTCGACACGCTTCTCCGAGGCGCGCACGTTGCGGCCTTGCGCGGTCTGGCTGGTCAAGGCGATGCGCAAGGCATCGGCGCCATACTTGTCTATGAGATCCAGAGGGTCGATCGAGTTACCCTTGGTTTTCGACATCTTCTGCCCCTTCTCGTCGAGAACGAGGCCGTGGATGTAGACGTCGCGAAAGGGCACGTCGGGCATGAAGGCCAGCGACTGCATCATCATGCGCGCGACCCAGAAGAAGATGATGTCGCCCCCCGTGACCAGGCACGACGTCGGGTAGAATTTCGCCAGCTCGGGCGTCTGTTCCGGCCAGCCGAAGGTCGAAAACGCCCACAAGCCCGACGAGAACCACGTGTCGAGCACGTCGGCGTCGCGCGTCACCGGCGCCTCGCGACCAT
>JANOAW010000315.1:0-3601 GCA_031411355.1 Hyphomicrobiaceae bacterium
CCTCGGCGCCTGGTTTTGGAATTGGAACTTCATGGTCAACGTCATCAACATCAACATCAACCTGCCCGCGCCGCAGTGTCCGCAGCCGGCACTGCACCAGAAACCGATGATCCCGATCAAGAGCACACAGCCTCCATCCCCCCCGACAACGCCCCCGATCCGCCGAACCGAGTTGACACAGCCGAACAATCCCGTTCGACCGATCGATCCCGGTTTCGACCGTCCCTCGCGACCACTGCGCCCGATCGATCCGGGCTCGGTAAAAGTGCCTGAACACAAAGGTCCGACGATCCGGCCGCTCGATCCAGGACACGTGCGCCCATTGCGTCCGATCAAGCCGAACGACGTCACCAAGCTGCCGGATGGCCCCAAAGTGCCAGGCCGGACACCGAACACGCATGGCGACGGCGGCGGTAAGCGGCCACAGTCGACAACGCCGATCCGCACCAACGTGCCAAAGCTGGTGCGGACGCCGGAACTGATCAAGAGCCACCCGGCAGTGACCCACAAGGTCGCGACCGGTGGCGGCCAGAAGAAGTCGAGCGGACCAAACATCCGCTGATCGACACTGCGACCGCCGCGATCAGGAGATCACGGCGGTCGTCCGTTACCAGAGCATTTTCCAGAAAGGTGGGCACCGCTTTGGTGCAAAAAATGCGACAAACAATGACTCAAGTGCGCTCACGATCGGCAGTCAGCGCTTGCAGGAACACCGTCAGATCATCCGTCATGTGTCGCACATGTCGTGGCGGCGTCGTCCAGGCCTTGATCGCGGTCTGCACCGGACTGTCATAGTCTGCGGCCGCGTGCACCAGAACCGTCTGCATGCCGAGAGCATGCGGAACTTCGAGGTTGTGCGGCATGTCCTCGAACATGGCCGCATGGTGCGCCACGGCGCCATGTCGCGTCAGATGCCGCGTGACGAAATCATCATACGGCGCGCGATGCGGCTTCGGCACATAGTCGGCGGCGACAATGTCGTAGATGGCCTCGAAGCGATCGAGGATGCCGAGTTTGCCGGCGACGTTCTCGGCGTGGCGCACCGTGCCATTGGTGAAGATCAGTTTGCGACCTGGCAGTCGGCCGATCGCCGCGCCGAGTTCGGGTGCCGCGGGCACGTGGGCCAGATCGATATCGTGCACGTAATCGAGAAACGCCTTCGGATCCATTCCGTGCACGGTCATCAATCCCGACAGCGTCGTGCCGAACTGCCGATAGTAGGATTTCTGCAGATAGCGCGCGTAGGCATAGGGAACGTCGAGATAGCGGGCGACGAACTCGCCCATCTTGTGATCGACCTGAGCGAACAGATCACACGCAGCCGGATAAAGCGTGTTGTCGAGATCGAAGATCCACACGCGGGTGTCGGCGAAGGCTTTGCTCACAGGGTGATCCGATAGAGGTGTCGCTGCGCCGGACCATGCTCCGCGCTGACGAAGTCTTCGATATGCCGCCCGCCGTTGGCGAGTACGACGCGTTGCGAGGCGACGTTGTCGCGGTCGGTCGTGATGTCGATATGCGCGAGCCCGACTTCGCGCGCTTCCGATAACATGTGGCGAAGGGCCTTCTTGGCCAACCCGTGACCGCGTTTCCACGGCACGACGGCGTAACCGATGTGACCGAGCACGTACTCAGGCAGCCTCTCGGAGCCGGGTTGCCAGCGCAGACCGATCACGCCGCAGAACGTCCCATCCCAGATCCATCGCACACGCATGGGCAGCAACGGCACGACGCGGCCGTCGGCGAGCACGCGTGTACGCGGTGACTGATCATCGGCGAGAGTTGCGAGAAACGCCTGGGGGTCTGCCCCGATGGCCGCAAGGTGCTCACCCGAAACGTCATTGAGATTGTTGGGCGACCACCCCTGCCGCAAGGCATCGGCGTAGGACGCCAACATCGGCAACTGAGGCACCGCGAAGCCGACGAAGCTCATGTCACAAGCGGCACACATCGAAGCTTTACCTCAACCGCCAGGCTTGCAGCCGGCCGAGCAGATACCGGTCGACCAGCACATGCAGCATTTTCGCGGCGATCGCGGTCAGGAGAATGACCGCGCCCATGGCCGCCGCCGCGGCGGTCGTCCCGGACTCATCGAGATGCACAATGGCGATCGACGCCAGCATCGTCTTCGGCCCGTATAGAAACACCACAGCCGAAACGGTCGTCAACGCCGAGACGAACATGTACACGGCGATATTGAGGATCGAAGGCAGGCAGATCGGCACGGTCACCCGCACAAACGTCTTGTAAAACGGCACTTTCAGCGACGCCGACACCGCCTCGAATTCTTTGTCGATCTGCTTCAAAGCCGTCACCGCCGTCAAATGACCGGTCGTGTAGAAATGCGCGATGGTGTTTACGGCGAGCAGCGCCAACGTGCTTTGAAAAGCGCCGAGCGGATTCCATGGCGCATTGAAGAAGAACACGTAGCCAAGCCCGAGCACCAACCCGGGAACCGCCATCGGCAACATGGCGAGAAGATGGGCGAGCAACCGTCCGGCACTCGAGCCCTTACCCTTCTCGATCAGATACGCCCCGGTGAACACCAAGGCCGTCCCGATCACCGACACCATCGCCGCCATTTTCAGCGAATTGAAATACGGCTGCCAGCCATTCGGCAGAAACTCGGCGAACTCATACCATTTAAGCGACATGGAGAGATTATAGGGCCAATAGGTGATCAACGACGCCCAGATGGACATGCCGATCACACCGACAATGACGATCGCCAGCACCGAGCTGTAGGCGAGGGCAATGGACTGGATGGCAACGGACTTCTTCGGCACCAACGGCACCGCGCGCGCGGTGAGCAAGGCGACCTGTCGTTTCTGCACGATGCGGTCGGCGATGAACGCCAGCACGGCCGGGATCAACAACACGAAACCGACCACGGCACCCATCTGGAAGTTCTGTTGGCCGATGACCTGCTTGTAGGCATCCGTCGCCAATACGTTGAATTGCCCACCGATCACTTTGGGTATGCCGAAGTCGGTGACGACCAGCGTAAAAATGAGGAACAAGGCCGAGATGACGCCATAGCGCACACCCGGCAGCGTGATGGTCAGGAATTGACGCCACTTCGATGTCCCGAGCGCTTCCGCCGCCTCATACATGCGCTGGTCGGACGTCGCGAGCGCCGTGGTCAACAGCAGCACGGCATGAGGAAAACAATAAAACACCTGCGCCAGCACGATGCCGATCGGCCCGTAAACCGAATGCCCCATCAGCCAGGATTTGAGAAAACCTTGATTGCCGAAGATGTAGATGAACGAGATCGCCGGCAACAACGAGGGTGCGAACAGCGGCAACATGGCGATGCCGGTGAACAGACCTTTGCCGGGCATGGTCGTGCGCGTCAAAGCGTAGGCAAACCCGAACGCCAACGACACCACGATCATAGTCGAGAGAGCCGACGTCCAGACGCTGTTCCAGAGCGACGATACGAGCTGCGGGGTCGACAGATACCGCTGATAGTTGGCGAGGCCGACGAAGGCGTCGTTGCGATCCTGAAAGCTCTTCAGCAGCAGCGTTCCGATCGGCAGCGCGATGATCAGGATCAGTACTGCCACGAGCATGGCCACGCCCGCATACATGACCGCCG
>JANOAW010000316.1:0-11287 GCA_031411355.1 Hyphomicrobiaceae bacterium
CAGGCCGTGACGACGGCGTGATTTGGACCTTTGAGGCCGTGTCTTATCGAAATTTGTCCGCCGGCAAGGTTGATCAGGCGGCCGGGGACGAAAAACGGGCTGAGGCGGCGCGGCCCCCTTTCCTTGAGCAGCAACGCTGCGTCGGCGATGCCGCTCAGGCCGCCGATGCCGGAGCCGACCAACACACCGCTGCGCTCCTGCTTGTCGCGCGTGTCGGCTTTCCAGCCCGCGTCGGCCAGCGCTTCTTCGGCGGCTGCCATGCCGTAGATGATGAAATCGTCGACCTTGCGGCTCTCCTTGGGCTCCATCCAGTCGTCGGGATTGAATTTACCGTCGGCCTTGCCACCGCCGCGTGGCACGAAGCACGCGATCTGCGCCGTGATGTCGGAGACGTCGAATTCGGTGATGCGGCGCGCGCCGTTCTTCGATTCGAGAATGTTCTTCCAGGTCGTGGCGACACCGACGCCGAGTGGCGTCACCAATCCAAGACCCGTCACGACCACGCGGCGCAGTTCGGCCATCTCGCAAGCTCCAGGAATGCTGTCCAAGTCGACCGTAAAGCGCGCGCGCCGCACAGCCAAGCAGAACCTCACATGCCGCCCGCGCTTGTTGGCAACGCGGGACGTCCCGCGTTTCGACACTCCTTAACGGCATTTTAGGTCGCCCGATCTAGAACCTGGACAACAGTCGAGCTGGTGGGTTCTGGTCATGTTCACGACGCATCGCGATCACGCCTCGCTGCCGATTGCCTGGTCGCTCGCGCTCGCCGGTATCGCCTGGGCGCTCGCCATGATCGTCATGGGCGCCATCGCACTGACTCTCGCGCTCAAACCGGTCGGCTCGGATGCGACGCTCATCACGCACCTCTCGATCGGCGTGCTGACCTTTCCGGACAGCCTGTTCTCGGTGGCCTCTCTGACCTTGGCGCTCGCCACAGCCGTGCTGTTCCTTGGCACACGGGGCGGCACGACCCTGCGCCGGGCGCGCTTCTGGCGGGTTCTGCGCTTGATTTTCTCGCGTCGCTATCTGCGGCACCGCTCCCATGCGCTCGACGTCGTCTATTATATTGCCAACACCAAGGTTTTCGGTTTGATCCTCGGCTGGTTCGTCATTTCGGGCTTGACGGTCAGCGCCGGCACCTATGGCGCCCTGACGGGCGTATTCGGCGAACTGGCCCCATCGACCGCGTCGCCGGTCACCATCCTCATCATCGGCTCCGCCGCGCTCTATATCGCCTACGAGTTCGGCTACTATGTTGATCATGTGATCGCACACGTGGTGCCGTTTTTCTGGGAATTTCACCGCGTTCATCACGATGCTGAAGTGCTTTCACCTCTGACGACATGGCGCCTGCACCCAGTCGATTCCCTGAAATTCGCCAATATCCTGGCCCTCTCGATCGGTGCCACCAACGGCGCCCTGCATTTCGCCTTCGGCCTACCCTACGCGGTCGGCACCTTCAGCTACAGTTTGGTGCTGACGGTGTTTGCCTACCTGCTCCTGCAACTGCACCACACCCAGGTCTGGATACCCTTCACCGGACTGCTCGGCCGCCTATTCATCAGCCCGGCGCATCACCAGATCCATCACTCAGCCAACCCGGTGCACTTCAATCGCAATCTCGGCAGTTGCTTGGCGATTTTCGATTGGCTGTTTGGTACGCTGCACGTGCCCTCGAGACAGCGCGAGCGCTTGACGTTCGGCGTCACGCCGGTGCCGGGCGAAATTTCGGGCGATCCCCACAGCGTCGTGTCGTCGCTGTTTACGCCGTTCCACCGCAGCATCCGACGCCTCGTTGCGACATCCGTCCGATTGCGCGTGCGCTGGTGGCGTCGCTGACGGAGCCGAAAACGCTTAGCAAGCCTGAGATCGAGCCCCATTCGCGCTGTCAGGCACGACGGCCGGCGAGGAGCCAGTAGACCAACCCCCCGGCAAATCCGGCGGTGGCGAACACGGGCCATATCGCCATCAGGTTCGCCGCGCCGGCATCGACGCCGAGTTTGGCGACCAAGGGAATCAACGTCAACGCCGCCCCGGTACCGACGACATAGTAGGCGGGATGCCGGATGCGGGCGACCTCGCCGACGATCACGAGCAGGATCGGCACCACGACGGTCTGCACCGAAAGCAGGGACATCGCCAGTTTCAGCAACGGCTCGATGGCACCGAACACCGTGTCGGCATCGATGCCTCGTGCTGCGGCCGCGAACTTTTCCTGGGCAACGACCACCAGGACGACGGCAGCCGTCAGTCCGGCCATGACGAAGCCGAAGGGTACGACGATCAAGCGCCCGAGGAACCTGCCGAACATGCGCGAGCGACCGATGATTGAGGGGTTACGCGTGTTTATGGTTGACCCTTGGTCAGACACCACATGATCAACTCTCCGGCGCATCGACGGGTTTCGCCCGCTCGCTTGCGCGCAGCTTGACGCTCTCGGATTTGAGCTGGCCGCAGGCGGCGAGAATGTCCCGACCACGCGGCGTGCGCACGGGGCTGGCGTAGCCGGCGGCGTTGACCACGTCCGCGAACTGCTCGATCTGTTTCCACGGCGAGCACTCGTAGGTCGAGCCGGGCCACGGATTGAAGGGAATGAGGTTGATCTTGGCGGGAATGCCGGCCAACACCCGCACCAGTGCTCTGGCGTCGGCCAGACTGTCGTTGACGCCTTTCAGCATGACGTACTCGAAAGTGATGCGCTTGGCATTCGACAGGCTCGGATAATCGCGGCAGGCAGCGAGCAGCGCCTTGATCGGATACTTCTTGTTGATTGGCACCAACTCGTCGCGCAGAGCGTCGTTCGATGCGTGCAGCGAAATGGCCAGCATCGTGCCCGCGTCCGTGCCCCACCGCGGGATTTCCGGCACGACGCCCGACGTCGACAAGGTGATGCGGCGTTTCGAAACCGACAGTCCGTTGCCGTCCGATGCGACCGCCATGGCACGCTTGACGTTGTCGAAATTGTACAGCGGCTCGCCCATCCCCATGAGCACGATATTGGTGATCTTGCGATCGCCCTCGGGCAACAGTCGTCCATCGGACGGCGCCGCCGCGCCCGGCCAATCACCGATACGATCACGGGCGACGAGGATCTGACCGACGATCTCGGAGACCTCGAGATTGCGCACCAGCTTTTGCGTGCCCGTATGACAGAACGAACAGGTGAGTGTGCAACCAACCTGGCTCGAAATGCAAAGCGTGCCGCGATCGTGCTCGGGAATGTAGACACACTCGACTTCGGGTGCCTGCCGCTCGTGGCCGCGGACGGGCAGCCGCATCAGCCATTTGCGCGTGCCGTCGACGGAGATCTGTTCCGAGACGATGGCAGGACGCTCGAGCGTATGCGCGGCGTCGAGTTTGGCGCGCATGTCTTTTGACACGTCGGACATGTCATCGAAGCGCGTGACGCCGCGGACATACATCCAGCCCCACAGCTGCTCGACCCGCATGCGCACGTGTTTTGGCGCGACGCCGATGCCGAGTAGCGACGATGCCAGATCTGCGCGGTCGAGCCCCGCGAGGGACGATTTAGCGGGTTTTAGTAAACGTTGCGGGGAATTGGAGGTCCCTCGAACGTCGAGAACAACGGTCATGTGATTGGTCCGCAAGCGCGCAAAGCGGCGTGTTTGCTTGACTCTAGCCGCTTTTGCAGCCGACCGCTAGGCATCCCGACGTCTGCAATGTGTCAACAGGACCCGGCCGAAGCGGTTCGCAATCGGTTCAAATTGCAAGCGTTTCCGCAGCAATTCTTCAAAGCCTTCCGGTCAATTCTTGCTCGTGTGTGAAATGCATCGCGCGCTTTCGCACGAAAATGACGGCGCCTCGGCGAAGGACTGGCAAGGTTTCGAACCTCTGCCTGCCACCGTAGGGAGCGCCGGGTGGCACACTCGATCGGAGATTTGGGATGCAGGTATTACACGGGACAGTGAACGCCGATGTGCTTCGCGGGAAGCTCGACGGTGAGAATGAAATCTGGGGCCATTCGGGCAACGATCAATTGATCGGCGGCAAGGCGGACGACGTGCTGATCGGCGGCAAGGGTGGCGACAACCTGTGGGGTGACACGGGCGACGACCGCCTGATCGGGGACACCGGTAACGACACTCTGAAGGGCAGCGTCGGCGACGACAAGCTTTATGCCGGCGACGGCGATGACTATGGCTCAGGTGGCAAGCACGACGACAGCGTGTTCGGTGGCAAGGGCGACGACGTCCTCTACGGCAATTCCGGCAACGATGCGATCGCCGGCGGCACCGGTGACGACAGCCTGTTTGGTGGCAAGGGCGACGACGTTCTGTTCGGCGGTTGGGGTACCGACACGGTTCGCGGCAACTCGGGCGACGATTTCATCTTGGCCTCGAAGGGTCACGACACGCTCGTTGGTGGCTCGGGCTACGATTCGATCGATTTTTCGCGCATGACCGGCCGCCTCGATCTCGATCTTTCAAAGCACAGCTACTCAGTCGGCGTGACCGGTGAAAACAGCGGCAAGGTCTGGGGCTTCGAACAGGTCGCAGCCGGCAACGGCGGCAGTCACATGCTGGGTGACGACGCGCACGACACGGCATTCGTCGGCGGTGCCGGCAACGACTGGATGCGTGGCAAAATGGGTTCGGACGTCCTGACGGGCGGCGCCGGGGCGGACACGTTCGCGTATCTCAAGAAGGACACTAAAGGCGCCGGCGTCGACGTGATCACCGACTTCGAATTGGGCCTCGATCACCTCGACATGGCCGACTTCGCCAAGGGCCATGGCAGCGCGGCGGACGCCGTGCGTTTCACGTCGACCACGGACGGCTCCACGATGGTGCAGGGGCTGGTCGGCAAACAATGGGTCGACGTCGTGAAGCTCGCTGGCATCGACGTGCACGACGCCGGGTATGCACTGCTCGCCTGATCCTGACCATCATCGATCCCGACCATCATCGACATCGCCCGCGGACCCATCCGCGGGCGATGTCGTGTGGCCAGTCGGGCGCCATCACTCCGCCGCCTGCAGATACTCGTTCTTGAGCACACGCGGGCTAAAGCGTCGTTGGGCGGCCGTCGAGCGCAGGGCGTGGTCGTGAATATGCACGGCGTGCATCATGTCGATCCAGACCGGATTTTTGAAGATACGGCGGGAACGCAGCATATTGAAAGGCGCGATTTTGCGCATCGGCTGTTCGGCATTGAACTCGTTGACGGCCAGATATTCGCCCGTCCACGGATTGGACGAGAAAATAGCGACGTCGTCGAGATACAACGGCACGACCGGCATATACTGTTCGGCCCGCCCCGTGAACGCCACCAGGCAATCCTTGGCCGAGGAATAATAATCGACGTCGACCGAAACGAAACCGATCGGCGCTTGCGGCGACAGCGTGTCCAGGAACGCGCCGATGGTGTCCTTGATGGGGCCGATGATCAACTTGGCGTTCGGCGGCAAGGCTGCCCTCAACGCCTCTTGATCCATCGGAAAATCGCCGATCTGGAACGCTTCCGGCATGTCGCGATAATCGATCGCTGCCGGCATGCCTTGTCCGGTGTCGAAGCCGTAGATGTCGAATTCGATGCCCGTCGCGCGCGTCGCTGCTGCGGCGAGCTTGCACATGTTCATGAGCCCTGCGCCCATGGCGACGCCAAATTCGATCAGCGTCACGCGGGCATAACCCTGCTCCTTGGCCATGTCGGCCGCATGCAGGATCGGCCACGCATATTGCTGGCGCACGACGAGATCGAAGGCAACCTTGGAACGGTAGCTACCGAACAAAGCGACGAAGGCCGAGGCGACATTGAGATGCAACGGTTCCGTCAGCCGTTCGATGGCGATCTTGTGCAACTTCTGCGGATCGCGCAGGCGGCCTAGAATGTATTTCGAGACAATCGCCATGAGACTTCCAACGACCGGACTTACCAAAGCCGAACGGTGCAGATCGCGTGCCACGGCACAGGGCGCCAAGGTGCGGAATAATGTCTCCCTGTGTCGGCCAACACGGTGATCGCCCGATCGACGGGGCAAGATCTGCTCATGGGATCGCGGACCACCGGCCCCATAGATCGAGCAGCACCCACCCCGGAGACAGTCCATGACCGCTCGCCTCGCATCGGCTTTCGCCGTCACAGCCTTCGCTCTCGCAAGTCTTTTTCTCGCGCCCGCCACTCAAGCCGCCAAGGAGGTTGATCTCAAGATTCTGCCCGACCAGTCCTGCAAGACCCTCAAGAAACCGGCCTGCGTCGGCGCTACAGCGCCGACATGCATGGGACGCTCGAATGGCAGCAATGCTCAGTGGGTCTGCCTGCTCGGCAAGGAAAGCAAATAGACCGCGGGGTCGGCGCACGAGGGGCGCCGACCACGCGTGCCGCGTGCGGGTCGATGGACATGTGCGGCCCCGTGCCGTTACAAGCCACGTGTACCAGCCCTCGTGCGCGCCGCGGCTGATGCGGCGCGATCATAGCCAGAACAAGAGCGCCGCATGACCTCGCTGAACCAGGTCCGTTCGACCTTCACTGACTATTTCAAAAAGCATGGCCACCAGCATGTCGAGAGCGCGTCGTTGATCCCGCGCAACGATCCGACGCTGATGTTCACCTCGGCCGGCATGGTGCAGTTCAAGAACCTGTTCACGGGCCTCGAGAAGCGTGCCTACACCACGGCGACGACCTCTCAGAAGTGCCTGCGTGCGGGCGGCAAACACAACGATCTCGATAACGTCGGCTATACGGCGCGCCACTGCACGTTCTTCGAGATGCTCGGTAATTTCTCGTTCGGCGACTATTTCAAGGAGCGCGCGATCAAGCTCGCTTGGGAGCTCGTGACCAAGGAATACGGGCTCAAGAAAGAGAAGCTGTTGATCACCGTCTATTCGCAGGACGAGGAAGCCGCGACCCTGTGGAAGAAGATCGCGGGCTTCAAGGATGATCGCATCATCCGCATCCCGACGTCGGACAATTTCTGGTCGGCCGGCGATACCGGCCCGTGTGGACCGTGCTCCGAAATCTTCATCGACCAGGGCGAAACGGTCGCGGGCGGCCCGCCGGGGTCAGCTGAGCAGGACGGCGATCGCTTCCTCGAGTTCTGGAACCTCGTGTTCATGCAGTATGAGCAGGTGGCGCCCGGCAAACGCCAGAACCTGCCGAAGCCGTCGATCGACACGGGCATGGGCCTCGAGCGCATGTCGGCCATTCTGCAAGGCGTGCATTCCATCTTCGAGACGGACTTGTTCAGGGCGCTGATTCAGACCTCCGAAAGCGAAACGGGCGTGGCGGCCAAAGGTGTCAATGCGCCGAGCCATCGCGTCATCGCCGACCATCTGCGCGCATCCGCCTTTCTGATCGCCGATGGCGTGTTGCCGTCGAACGAGGGTCGAGGCTACGTCGCCCGCCGCATCATGCGTCGCGCCATGCGGCACGCGCATCTGCTCGGCGCCAAGGACCCGCTGATGCACCGCCTCGTGCCGGCACTGGTACGCCAGATGGGCGATACGTTTCCCGAGTTGTCGCGCGGGCAGACGATGATCGCCGAGACGCTGCGTCTCGAAGAGATCAAATTCCGCAAGACGCTGGCCGCCGGCAACAAGCTGCTCGATGAAGCCTCCAACAACCTGCGCAAGGGCGACACGTTCGCCGGCGAGGTCGCCTTCAAACTCTACGACACCTACGGCTTTCCGCTCGACCTGACCCAGGACGCCTTGCGGCCGCGTGGCATCGAAGTCGATCAGAAGGCTTTCGACGCCGCCATGAAAGCGCAGAAGGACAAGGCCCGCGCGGCCTGGAAGGGCTCCGGCGAAGCTGCAACCGAGGGGCAGTGGTTCGAAGTGCGCGAGGCGACCGGCGCCAGCGAATTCCTCGGCTACGATACCGAGCAGGCGCAGGCCATTGTCACGGGCATATTCGTCAAGGGCAAGCCGGTCTCGGCGTTGGCCAAGGGCGAAACGGGCGAGATGCTCGTGACGCAGACGCCGTTCTATGCCGAGAGCGGCGGGCAAGTCGGTGACACCGGTGTCGTGACAGGGCCGAACGGCGCGCTGTTTCGCGTCTCGGATACACACAAGAAACTCGGCGATCTCTTCGTGCATACAGGCAGCGTCGAGACCGGCAGCTTCGCGTCCGGCGATGCCGTCGACATGGTCGTCGATCACGGCCGCCGCTCGGCCATCCGCGCCAATCACTCAGCGACGCACCTCATCCATGAAGCGCTGCGTCAGGTACTCGGCACGCACGTGCAACAGAAAGGCTCGCTCGTGACCTCCGAGCGGCTGCGCTTCGATGTCTCGCACAACAAGGCGATCGCCGGCGACGAGCTGGCTAAAGTCGAAGCCATCGCCAATCTCATCGTCACGCAGAACGGTGAAATCACGACGCGGGTCATGGGCATCGACGATGCGCGTGAAACGGGCGCCATGGCCCTGTTCGGCGAGAAGTACGGCGATGAGGTGCGGGTCGTCGCCATGGGCGCGCCCGAGGCCGGAGCGAATAAGGTGGCATGGTCGGTCGAGCTGTGCGGCGGCACGCACGCCAAGCGTACGGGCGACATCGGCCTGGTGCGCATCGTCTCCGACAGTGGCGTCTCGGCCGGTGTTCGCCGCATCGAAGCGCTGACGGGCGATGCCGCTCGGGCTTATCTGATCGAGCAGGATGCGCGCGTCAAAGAACTTGCGACCTTGTTCCGCATCAATGCCGACGGCGTCGTCGATAGGGTCAAGTCCCTGGTCGAGGAGCGCCGCTCGCTCGAGAAACAGTTGGCCGACGCCAAGCGTGCTCTCGCCCTTGGCGGTGCCAACGCCACGTCGAATGGAGCGACTGCGGCCGGCCCTGCGATCAAGACCATCGGCGCTGTGAAGCTGTTGCCGCGTCTCGTCGAGGGCCTCAACCCCAAGGATCTGCGCACGCTTGTCGATGAGGGCAAGAAACAGGTCGGCTCAGGCATCGTCGTCATCGTCGGCAAGACCGACGACGGCAAGGCCGGCCTCGCGGTCGGCGTCACCGACGATCTGGTCAAGACGTGGAGCGCCGTCGAACTGGTCAAGGTCGGCGCCGAAGCGCTCGGTGGCAAAGGCGGAGGCGGACGGCCGGACATGGCGCAGGCCGGTGGCCCCGACGGTGGTAAAGCCGGCGACGCGCTGGCCGCGATTGAAGCGCGCGTCAAAGGTTGAGGCGCAATTCGTCTTTCAGGCCGCACAGGACCGGACCGATGCCGAACCATCTTCCAGCCGTCCTCGCGGCCCTCGATGCCGGGCAGGACGCAGCCGTCGCGCGGCTGTTCGAGTTCATCCGCATCCCCAGCGTATCGACCGATCCGGCGTACGCGCCACACTGCCGGACCGCCGCCGAGTGGTGTGCGGCGCAATTGCGCGACATCGGTTTTGCCGACGCCCGCGTGGTCGACACCACGGGCCACCCGATGGTCGTCGCGCACGATCGGACGGTTCGGTCTCCCGGCGTGCCGCACGTGCTGTTCTACGGCCACTACGATGTTCAGCCGGCCGATCCACTGGCGCTGTGGGCGACGCCGCCGTTTGAGCCGCGTCTCGACGACGATGCGAACAACGGCCGCGTCGTCGTCGGGCGTGGTGCCTGCGACGACAAGGGGCAATTGAGCACATTTCTCGAAGCGGCGCGCGCCTGGAAGCAGGTGGCGGGCGAAATGCCGATCGCCGTGTCGGTGCTGCTCGAAGGCGAGGAGGAGTGCGGTTCGGCCTCGGTGCCGGGATTTCTCGAGCGTTACGGCGACGAGATCCGGGCCGATTTCGTCCTCGTCTGCGATACGGGGCAGTGGGACAAGGACACGCCCGCCGTCACCACCCAATTGCGCGGTATCTGTTCGACGGAAATCACCATCCATGCGGCGAACCGTGATCTGCATTCAGGGCGCTATGGCGGTCCCGCTGCCAACCCCATCCGCGTGTTGACGCGAATCGCCGCCGCCATGCACGACGACACCGGCCGCGTGACCATTCCGGGCTTTTACGACGGCTTGCGCATGCCCGACGATCGCACGCGCCGCAACTGGTCGAGCCTGAACTTCGATGGCAAAGCGTTTCTCTCAACAATCGGCCTGTCGTCGGCTGCGGGCGAAGCGAATTTCACCGTCATGGAACAGGCCTTGGCGCGCCCGACTTTGGAATTCAACGGCATCACCGGCGGCTATCAGGGCATCGGCGTAAAGACCGTCATACCTGCGTCCGCGTCCGTCAAAATCACCTGCCGGCTCGTGCCGGGCATGGATCCGAAAGCCATTCCTGCTGCCATCCGCGCCTTCGTCGAGGCTCGGCTGCCCGTCGATTGCCGTGCCACCTTCGGCGGCATAGACGACATGGGCAACACGGCGATCGTCGTCGACCCGAACCTGCCCTTCGTCGCCAAAGCACAGGCGGCCTTGGCCGACGAATGGGGCCGGCCGGCGCCCCTGTTGGCGGTGGGTGGCTCGATCCCGATCGTGACGTCCTTCAAGGATCGCCTCGGTATGGACAGCCTCATGATCGGCTTCGGGCTCGAAGACGACAAAGTGCATTCGCCCAACGAGAAATACAATCTGACGTCTTTTCACAAAGGCGCGCGCAGCTGGGCCCGCATCCTCGCCCGCCTAGCGACGTGATGTTGTGCGGTTCGCTGAGATCACCCGACCTGTCATTCCGAGCCGAACAACGTGGCCGCCGCAGCCGTTGTGCGCTTCTTCGTGGCGATCGTGCTTTCGATACGTAGGATCTCGGCTTTCAAAAGCGCGATCCGCTCGTCGAGTTCGACGACGGACAGCTTGGCCAAGTCCTCGCCGACCATGAACGATTTGATCGAATTCGATTTCGGTTCATCCCAATCCATCGCGATCCTCCGTTCGGACTTGTACTCGTGTTAGGCCTCGGGCATCAGGGCAACTCTGATTTGCTCCTGCAACGGATCTCTCTCTCATGCAGAATTCCGCCCGTCTTGATTCCGATTCCGCCCGTCCTGGTGCTGACCGTGCCGTCCCTGAAACGATGACAGCCGTGACGCTGGTCGGCAAGGGCGGACCAGATGTGCTCCAGGCAGCAACTGTGCCGACGCCGATGCCGTCGGCGGGCCAAGTGCTGATCAAGGTGGCGGCGGCAGGTGTCAATCGGCCCGACATTCAGCAGCGCATCGGTGCCTATCCGCCCCCGCCCGGCCACTCGATTTATCCCGGGCTCGAAGTGTCCGGCCATGTCGCCGCCATCGGTGACGGCGTGACACGCTGGAAGGTCGGCGATCCCCTCGTGGCGCTCGTCAACGGCGGCGGCTATGCCACTCATACCATCGCTGAAGCTGGCGCCTGCCTGCCGGTGCCGGCCGG